>JAGWXN010000258.1 GCA_018969885.1 Betaproteobacteria bacterium
GTGAAGCCGTGCATGCCGGCCTTGGCGGCCGAGTAGTTGGTCTGGCCGGCCTGGCCCTTCTCGCCGTTGACGGACGAGATCTGGATGATGCGGCCCCAGCCCTTTTCCACCATGCCCGGCACCACTTGCTTGGTGACGTTGAACATGGAGTTCAGGTTGGTGTCGATGACGGCCTTCCAGTCCTCAGGTGACATCTTCAGGAACATGCGGTCACGCGTGATGCCGGCGTTGTTCACCAGCACGTCGATCGTGCCGTGCTCCTGCTGGGCTTTGGTGAAGGCGGCCACGGTGGAGTCCCAGTCGGCCACGTTGCCCACCGAGGCATGAAACTCATAGCCGTCAGCCTTCTGTTCAGCCAACCACTTGGCGTGATCACGCGTGGGCCCGCATCCGGCGATGACCAGATAGCCCATGTCGTGGAACTTACGGCAAATGGCGGTGCCAATTCCACCCATTCCGCCCGTTACGTAAGCAATTTTCTGACTCATGAGCCAATCTCCTTGTGGTGATGCGTATCTGTGTGTGGGTCAAGCTTTTTGTCTGACATAACTGCCAGGGGCGGGTTCCAGCACCGTGAATCGGGCCGATCCGGGTGAACGCGGCGCGATTCGTCGCTCACCCTGAAATTTGGTTAACCACTGAGCCCAATCGGGCCACCAGCTGCCGGGAACTTCCTCTGCCTCGCTGAACCACTGTTCAGCCGACGGCGGGCAGTTTGCCCCCACCCAGTAGTTTCGTTTGTGACGGTGCGCAGGGTTGATCACGCCCGCAATATGTCCGCTTGCGCCCAGCACAAACCTGACAGGGCCCTTCATCAGCTGCGTCGATTCATACGCAGCGCGCCACGGAACAATGTGATCTTCCCGCGACCCGTAGATATAGGTGGGTACGCCGATTGACCCGAGATCGATCAATTCGCCGGCCGATTTGAGGCGCCCCGCAACACGGAGCTCGTTTTGCAGATACATGTGGCGCAGATACCAGCAAAACATAGGACCCGGCAGGTTGGTGCTATCGGAATTCCAGTACAGCAGGTCGAAAGCGGGGGGCGGCTCACCCTTCAGGTAGTTGCTCACCACATAGTTCCAGACCAGATCATTTGGTCGCAGGAAGTTGAAGGTCGTGGCAAGTTCGCGGCCGTGCATCAGTCCACCACCGCCAATGGTGGCTTCCTTGTAGGACACAAAGGCTTCGTCAACAAAAATGCCGAGCACGCCCGGGTCGGAAAAGTCGAGCAAAGTGGTGAGCAGCGTGAGCGACTCAACCCAGCGCTCACCGCGTGCCGCGAGCGCCGACGCCGCGGTGGCGACCAGCGTGCCGCCCACACAGAAGCCCAATAGATTAAGGGTGGGCTGTCCAGTGATTTCACGAACCGTGCGGACTGCCTCGATCACGCCCCGCTCGACATAGTCATCCCAGGTGAGCCGGCTTTGATCGGCCTGCACATTTCGCCAAGACACCATGAACACCGTATGCCCTTGCGCCACCGCATAGGCGACCAGCGAGTTATCGGGCTGCAGGTCCATGATGTAGAACTTGTTGATGCAGGGCGGCACCATCAATAGCGGACGGCTTCCCACACGGTCGGTGGTGGGGGTGTACTGGATCAACTGAATGAGATCGTTTTGAAACACCACCGAGCCCGGCGTGGTGGCCACATTGCGCCCGACCTCAAAAGCCAGCTCATCGGTCTGAGAGATGTGCCCCTTTTGCAGATCTGCGAGCATGTTCTGAATGCCCGTCCACAAGCTCTCGCCTCGCGTATCGAGAAGCTTCTTCTGCGCTTCTGGGTTCGTGAGAAGAAAGTTCGCCGGCGACATCATGTCGACCCACTGCTGGGTAGCAAATCGCAAGCGCTCACGCGATTTCGACTCACCTTCCACCGCATCGGCCATTTTCTGTAGAAATTCGGCATTCAATGCGTAAAGGGCTGCACCCCAGGCAAACGGTCCTGACTGCCAACTCGCATCGGAGAACCGACGGTCCGGCGCAGCAGGCGGATTGGAAGACGACATCAGATCAGTCAGACGCGCGAGGTAGTCAGCCTGCAAACCAGACATGGCCTCAGGCGCAATGTGAAGGCCGGCAGGCAGGGCCCCTGTGGGGGAAGCGGCTGATTCGGATTCGCGCGTGGCCCGGTCTCGCGCAGACGCAGCACCCGACGCGGATCGTTCGCGTCCCGCGGCGCGTGCTTTTGCCGCACGCGGACGCGGCGCAGACTTGGGCTGTGCCGGTGACTTGGGCGGTCGACGCCCCGCCGGTTTCCTCCGGCTCGCTTCGGTAGCCTTGCTGCGCTTGACTGTTGCCATGATTTCCCCGGGTTCTGCCCGCTAGCACTTTTTTCAGGCATTCTCCCCTGCGACGCTGATTTTTCAAAACACGACCTTACTGAGCGCCGATGTACATAACTGCAATCGCCTGGCTTTATGTTGTCCTTCTGATGTCGCTCACTGAATCATCGTGGGTGGCGGGCGTCGCTACATTCTTCTTTTATGGTGTGTTCCCGCTGTCGGTGCTCCTTTACCTGATCGGCACCCCGCAGCGCCGACGCAACCGCCAACGACGCGAGGCATCTGAAGCCCCGCCGCCCCGGTCACGCCCCGGGCTTGATCCAGATCAGTGAGGCCATCCGGCCGGTGACCCTGTCACGCCGGTGCGAATAAAAGCGGACCCGGTCTGTCACCGTGCACTGCTCACCGCCCCCGACCTCGGTCACACCCACCCCAGCCAGGCGCCGCCGCGCCAGCGAAAACAGGTCGGCCAGCCACTTTCCGGGTTGTGAAGCGGGGCGAAAGCAGACCACCGACAGGGGATCGTGGTCGGCAAACGCCTGCCTCACTTCATCGCCGACTTCGAATGCGGCAGGCCCAATTGCCGGTCCCAGCCAGGCACTCAGGGGTTCGTCTTCCCCGGGTAGTGAGCGAAGCGCGGCCACCGTGTTCTCAACCACCCCTGCGGCGAGCCCCCGCCATCCTGCGTGCGCAGCGCCAATACGGCGCCCCGAACGATCGGACAGCAGCACCGGCAGACAGTCCGCGCTCAACACCGCGAGTACGCACCCCGGGACGTCGGTGACCGACGCGTCGGCGCAGGGCTCAGGAAGACTTTCCGGGCGATCAATCGGCGCGATGACGCGGTGTACTGCCACGCCATGCACCTGCTCGAGCCAGTGGGGGTCGGAAGGCAGCGCTGCGCGCAGACGGCGACGATTCTCGGCAACGGCGTCCGGGAGGTCACCACAGCGCGAGCCGAGGTTCAAGCCCCCTGTCTGTCCATCGGGTAATCCCCATGCGCCACGGCTGACGCCGCCAGCGCGGGGGGTGACCACCGCGCATACCGTTCTTGGCAGTGGCCAACCCGCTGACAGCAACGCAATACTCAAAGCGCCCCCGCGTCATGGAAGGGACGATCGGCCAAATGCATCGCCGCATCCAGCTCAATGCCCGCCGCTGCCAGCAAGCCAAGGAGGTCGTTCGGCCAGGATGACGTCCAGACCTGGGTCCGGCCACTGACCGGATGCTTCAATTCAAGCCGCCAGGCGTGGAGCGCCTGCCGCGGCGCGAGCGGATCAGCCAGTCCGCCGTAGAGCACGTCACCGACAATCGGCGCGCCTAGATGCCGCGCATGCACGCGGATCTGATGCGTGCGCCCCGTATGAAGCCGGCACTCGACAAGGCTCACCGCGCGAGCCCCCAAACGCCCCTCGGCAAGCTTTCGGAATACCGTGCGCGCCGGGCGACCGCCGTGGCCGCGGACGACGGCCATCCTGACTCGCTGGGCCGGATCTCGCCCGATGGGCTCATCAACCTCTACCCGATCCGCTGCGTAGCCCTGTACCAACGCCAGATAGCGACGACCCATCCGGCGCGACGCAATTTGATCGGCAAGATGAGCCATGGCGGCTTCGGTTCTGGCCACCACCATCAGACCGCTGGTGTCCTTGTCCAGCCGATGAACGATTCCCGCACGCGGTAAGGCCGTTTGGCTCACAAAGCGATGGAGCAGCCCGTTTAGCAGGGTGCCGTGCCAGTTACCCGCACCGGGATGCACGACCAGGCCGGCGTGTTTGTCGATCACCAGGATCGCATCGTCGTCGTGGGCAAGCGTGAACTCAACGGGTTCGGGCGCAAACGCCGCGTCGGCCTCCAGCGGCTGCGCCTCGACCATCAGGGTTTCGATTCCGGCAAGACGATGCCGACGCCCCAGCACACGCTCGTCCCAGCTGACCGCGCCGAGTTCGATCCAGCGCTGCAACCGGGATCGGGAGTACTGCGGCAATGACCGCGCGAGGAACCGATCCAGGCGCTCACCGTGCGCCCCCGAAGCCGAGAGCTCATAGGGACCCACGGCCACCTCCGCCGGCGACGACGCCTGCTCAGGTTCCTCTGCCTCCCGTGCAACGGACACGGGAGACGGCGCGCCTGCGTTGGCTATAATGCTCCGATGAATCGACATATCTTGAACGCCGTTCGCCTATTAGGTGGATGGCTGGTAATCACACTGTCCGGTTGCGGCACGCTTGACCAGCCTGACGAAACCGTCGGCTGGCCCCCGGACAGACTCTACAGTGAGGCCCGCAAAGACCTCGACCGCCGCAGCTGGCCCGAGGCCATCAAGCTGCTGGAAAAGCTGGAGTCACGTTATCCGTTCGGCCGCTGGGCTGAGCAGGCACAATTGCAAATCGCCTACGCGCATTATCGCAATAACGAGCGCGTCCTCGCCATCGCGGCGCTTGACCGCTTCATCAAGCTTCACCCCAATCACCCCGCGCTCGACTACGCGCTCTACATGAAGGGCGTGGTCAATTTCAATGAACAGGA
>JAGWXN010000259.1 GCA_018969885.1 Betaproteobacteria bacterium
AACAAGATTAGCACGCGGGTGGGGCGCGTATGCGTGACGCTGATCGCAGTCATGCTGCTTGCCGGATGTACCGTTGCCCGTCTGGGTTACGAAATGTTGCCCTGGTTTGGCCTGTGGCAACTCGAGCGTCATTTGTCCCTGGACTCGGCGCAGCGCGGACTCGCAAGCGAGCGCCTCGATAGCCTTCACGCCTGGCATCGCCAAACCCAGATGCCGCGCTATGCAAGCCTGATCGACACTGCAGTCAGTCGGCTCGATGCGCCATTGACCGCGAGCGACCTCGGCGCCTGGCGGGCGCAGATGTTTGCGCTGTGGCAGGCGCCCGCCGAGCGGATCGCACCTGACCTCGCAGACCTCGCGCTCACCCTGCGTCCGGCGCAGATCGATCGCCTCGAGCGCCGGTTGGCCGACAGCACGGCGGAGCTCCGTCGCAAGACCCTCGGTGGCTCGGCCGACGAACGGCTCGAGGCCCGCGTCGAGCGCTGGCAGGAGCGGATGGCGTGGTTGCTGGGTGATCTCACCGCCGCCCAGCGGGCTGAACTCAGGCGCTTGGCCGCCGACCAGCCCTCGGACGAAGCCGCTTGGCTCGATGAGCGTCAGGCGAGAAACGAGCGCCTGGTGCACCTTGCCCGGCGGATCGCCAATGAACGACCGTCGCGTGAGCAGGCGACGGCTTGGAGCGCCGCACTCCTCGCGGGATTCTGGCAGAGCGAGGACCCGGACCGGGCGCGCCGCCTCGCTGCCAATGCCGAGAATGGTGACCGCGTCGCCGCGGCCATGCTCAATACCGCGAGCCGTAGCCAGCGCGAGCACATGCGAGCCAAGCTGGGGGATATCGAACGCGATGTGCTGCGTATGATCAGTCGGGCAACCCGGCCCTGACGGGCGTGTGCGGGGGGCGTCAGGGCAAATCGGGGCAAATCGGCAGAGGACCCTGGGTGGACTCCGGTACAGAGGCCGCCGTGAGGGGCTACAGCGATGAGCCGCCGCCTAGATACCGCCCTGTCCGGCCTAGCGACCGATAAGCAGCGCGATCGCCGGTAGCAGCTGGGTGAGTGCCATCGCAATCACCAGCACGCAAAGAAGCGCAACCCAGCGTCGCATTCGCCGCTGTTCACGCATCAACGAATCGACCCTCGCGCTGGCAAGCGCATCGACCCGACCGCGGTCAACCTGCGCCGCCAACGCCGCGTGGACCAGGCGGGGCAGCTGCGGCAGGGTGTTGGCCCACTGTGGCGCTTCGGAGCGAAGCCGGGCAACGAACCCCGCCCAGCCAATCTGCTCATTCATCCAGCGCTCAAGAATCGGCTTGGCGGTCACCCACAGATCGAGGTCGGGATCGAGCTGGCGACCCAGACCTTCGATATTGAGTAGCGTTTTCTGAAGCAGTACGAGCTGTGGCTGAATGGCGACATTGAATCGGCGCGACGCCTGAAACAGGCGCATCAGCACCAGCCCCAGCGATATTTCACGTAGCGGCCGGTCAAAGAACGGCTCGCAGCAGGCGCGCACCGCGCCTTCGAGCTCTTCGACGCGGGTTTGCGCCGGCACCCAGCCCGACTCGACATGGAGCTCGGCCACCCGACGGTAGTCGCGCCGGAAGAAGGCGAGAAAGTTCTGTGCGAGATAGTTTTTATCGAATTCGGAGAGCGTGCCGACGATCCCGAAATCAAGCGCGATGTAACGGTTGAAGTCGTCCCCGGAATCGCCCACCAGAATGTTTCCGGGATGCATGTCAGCATGAAAGAAGCCGTGGCGGAACACCTGGGTGAAGAAGATCTCGACACCATCGCGCGAGAGCTTCTTCAGATCGATACCGCTCTCGCGCATCCGATCGATCTGCCCAATCGGAATGCCATGCATCCGGTCCATGGTGAATACGCTTGAGGTGCACCAGTCCCAATGCACCTCGGGGATCCTGAGCAGCCTGGAATCGGCGAAGTTGCGCCGCAGCTGGGCAGCGTTGGCGGCCTCGCGGATGAGGTCGAGCTCGTCATGCAGATAGTTGTCGAACTCGTCGATCACCTCGAGCGGACGAAGCCGCCTCGCATCGGCCGAGATTTTCACCAGCAGCTGGCCGATGGTACGAAGGAGCGCGAGATCGCGCTCGATCACCGGCCGCATGTCAGGCCGCAGCACCTTGACCGCGACGGCCCGGCCGTCTTTCAGTCGCGCAAAATGAACCTGCGCGATGGAAGCCGAGGCGATCGGCACACGGTCGAAATCGTCAAAGAGCTCATCAATGGGCTTACCCAGGCCCGCCTCGATTTCGCGCACGGCGAGCTCGCCCGGAAAAGGCGGTACGCGGTCCTGAAGGCGCGCGAGCTCATCTGCGATATCGGTGGGCATGAGGTCACGCCGCGTCGAGAGCACCTGGCCGAACTTGACGAAGATGGGGCCCAGGCTTTCGAGCGTACGGCGCAGCCGCTCGCCACGCGGCGCATCGAGCCGCCGGCCAAGCCGAAGCAGTCGCGCAAACGCCAGCAGCCACCGCGACCCGAGCGTGGCCGCTGCCCCCTGCGCGGCGATTTCATCAAGCCCGAAACGCCAGGCGACAAAGAGAATACGGATCAGACGCAGCGTGCCCATTGATGCAACTCAGCCGGCCTGTTCGGCATCGGCGGGTGACTCGGGCCGTGTGCGTTCAAGAAAAGTAACCGGCGCCGCCTGCGAAGCGGGCGCCGCATGCGACTCCAACACCGGATCGACATCGAAGCCGATATCACCCTCGGGGTCGGGCGTGCCCGAAGGGTTGAGCGATTGGAAATCGAACAGCGCGCGATCAAGCAGATGCGAGGGCGCAACCGACCCGAGCGCCGAAAAAATATGCTCGGTTCGGCCCGGGTGGCGCTTATCCCATTGCCGCAGCATCTCGGCCACCTCGCGCCGCTTCAGATGCTCCTGCGAGCCACAGAGATTGCACGGAATGATGGGAAACTCACGCCACTGCGAATAAGCGACAAGATCCTCCTCGTGCACATACGCAAGCGGGCGGATCACCACATGACGGCCATCGTCAGAGACCAGCTTGGGCGGCATGGACTTGAGCTTGCCGGCGTAGAACAGGTTGAGAAAGAACGTGGCGAGGATATCGTCGCGGTGATGGCCAAGCGCGATGCGGGTGGCGCCCAGCTCGGAGGCCACCCGATACAGAATGCCGCGCCGTAGCCGCGAACAGAGCGAGCACATGGTTTTGCCAGCCGGGATCACCCGCGTGACGATGGAGTAGGTGTCCTGGTTTTCGATGTGAAAGGGCACACCGATTGAGCGCAGATAATCGGGCAGCACATGCTCGGGAAAGCCAGGCTGCTTCTGATCGAGATTGACCGCGATGATCTCGAATTTCACGGGCGAACGCTCGCGCAGGGTGAGGAGCAGATCGAGCATGGAATAGCTGTCTTTGCCACCCGAGAGGCACACCATCACCCGGTCGCCTTCGCCGATCATGCCGAAATCCGCAATCGCCTGTCCGGTTTGGCGAAGCAGCCGCTTGTGCAGCTTGTTGCGCTCGCGGGCCAGCCGTTCGGCGTTCACAGCACTCTCCATTGTTCGATCCGCACCGACTCCAGGCCCTGCATCGGGTGCGGCTTGATGACGGTCACCTTGACGGCGCGTAAGCCAGGCAGTTGCGCGATGTCATCGAGCAGGCTCGAGCAGAGGGACTCGACGAGCTTGAAGCGCCGGCTCGCCGCGGTACGGCGAATCGCCTGCATGACCGCTTCGTAATTGACAGTGCCGGCGAGCTGATCGTTACGCGCGGCCGGCTCGGTGATGGGCACGAAGAGCTCCACCTCGACGCCGATCTGGCGGGGCTGTCGCTGCTCGTGTTCATAGACCCCGAGCAGGCATTCCACCCGGGCACTTTGCACCACGATTCGATAGCAATCGGGAAATTGTTCGCTCATCATCGGTTCAGTGAGATTTCATGGGCTGGCGAGGCCCGCACCGCCATCGACCGCGATTACCTGTCCAGTCACATAGTGCGCCTCGCGCAGCAGAAAATAAGCGACCTGGCCCATGTCCGATCCGTCACCGATCCGGGCAAGGGGAATCGCAGCCTCGATTCGCGCGCGCTCGCTAGCATCGAAGGTATCGTCTTCCGGCCAGGTGAGGGACCCGGGTGAGATGGCATTGACCCGCACCTGTGGGGCGAGCTCGAGCGCGAGCGAGCGGGTGAGCGAGACGATACCGGCCTTGGCTGCGGTGTAGACGGAAAAGCCCGGCAACGGCCGATCGGTCCGCACATCGCAGACATTGACGATCGCGCCGCCCGAGGCGCGAAGCGCTGGCGCTGCGTACTGGCTGCAGAAAAACGCCGCTTTCAGATTGCCGTCGATCAGGTAGGTCCAGTGCGCCTCGTCGACCTGCCCGAGATCAGACCGGATGAAGGTGGAGGCATTGTTCACCAGACCGTCCAGCCGCCCCTGCCAGGACAGTGCCGCGGCCACCACCGCCGAGCAGCCCTCGGCATCTGCCAGGTCGGCTGCCACCGCGAGCGCCGACTGTGGCCGCAGTGCGCAAAGCTCGGCGCACAGCGCCTCAGCCTGCGCCGCCGATTGCCGGTAGTGGATGACCACGTGACAACCGCGGGTGTGAAAAAAGCGCGCCATGCCGGCCCCGATACGGCGGGCGGCTCCGGTGATGAGCACAACGGGGGCGGCGGACATCGGCGACAGTGGGCTGGGTTGTTTCGGGAACCGGAGCGGGGTGGACCGGATGGCTGTGAATCGGGGCGAGATAGCGTCAACGGATCGCGTCAGGGGCCTCGCGTCTCAAACCTCGCGCTGACTCGGGGTAACG
>JAGWXN010000260.1 GCA_018969885.1 Betaproteobacteria bacterium
GGATCCGGATCGATCGCAGCCTCCGCGCGCAGACGCTCTTTCTGCATGAAATGCACAGGTGCGGCCTGGTGGTCTTGTGGCTTGCTCATTTCGGGCTTCTCCAGTCGAGGATCATCTTCAGGCAGGTGGAATCGCTAAATGCGGTGCGATAGGCCGCATCCGCGTTATCGGGGGTACTGCGGTGGGTAATCAAATCATCAAGCGACAAGCGTCCGGATTCCGCGAGATCGCGTACGGCGAGCAGCTCAGGCGGTTTCCATTGCGCAGCGACGCGAATTCTTGCTTCGCGCAGAAAGGCCGGCGCGAAAGAGAATGAGAGCGGCTCATCATAAAAACCAGCAAGCACGATTTCGCAGCCTGATGCGCCGCGCGCAATCAGTGAATCGAGTACTTTGGGGTCGCCACTGACGTCGCAAATGCTGCGGTAGTTGGATGTCTTGTCATGGGCGGGATCAATCACGTCATAGCCTTGCGCGCCAGTGCGGCGAGCGGGATTGGTTTCCCACACGATGGGCTTGCCGCCGGCAATGACCGCGAGCCGCGCAATCATGCGACCCAATACACCGTGACCAATAATGAGTTCAGGTCGCGCTGCGCCCGGCGATGCATACGCGTGATAGGCAGTGGCGGCCAGCGCGAGCAAGGTACCGCGCTCGCCCAGACCTTCGGAGATACGCAAGGCACGCAACGCAGGAATGACTACACGCGATGCGGCACCACCAAACAGCCCGCGCACTTCACCAAAGCAGGCTGCACCCGGTACAAACACCATTTCGCCGACTTCATATTTCGTGCTGCGTCCGGCCTGCGCGACGCGACCGACTGATTCATAACCCGGTACGAGTGGATAACCCATGCCAGGAAAGGTCGGCATGCGACCAGACCACAGAAGCTTTTCCGTGCCCGTGGAAATACCGCTCCAACAAATATCGACGACCAGATCGTTGTCGGTTGGCTCGACGAGCGCGAGCTCGCGTACCTGCAACTGATGCGGTTGCTCGACGACGACGGCGTGCGCGTTCATCCTCTGCCTCCTGGGCAGCAGCCTTGCGCTGTCATGTCTCGTTGCAGGCTATTCATGGAAAACCCGGCGTTGTTTTAGGTGGGCGACGGACTTATTAGGGAGCGTCTCGTTTGCTGCCCCGGGAAGGCAGAGCCTTCGCGGGTATTGTGTCATTCTATGCTGACGCTTTAAAGTGTCAAGTAATATTTACATATAGGGGCTCAGGCGGCCCGGGCGGTCAGTAGCCTGACCTGAAGCGGTATCCGTGTTGGCAAAAGACGGACGTTGTCAAAACCGGAATAGCGAAGCAGTGCTGTCAACTGCTCTGCGGTGCGGGCCTGCCCGCGACCCATGGCCAGCAGATAAAAGCCGAAGTAGGCATCGCCCATGGCCTCGGCGCCGGGCGTGCCCGACATGGGCTCTGCCAGCACCAGGGTGCCGCCGGTGGGCAGTGCGCGTCGAATGGCTTTGAGAATAGTCACCGCGCGCTCATCGTCATGGTCGTGAATGATGCGCACCAACGAGACAATGTCAGCGCCGGTAGGCAAAGCCTCGGCAAGGAAATTTCCGCCCACAGCCTGGGCACGATCGGCAATCCCGGCATTCTGAAAACGCGCACGGGCATTGGCTGCCACGGGCGGCAAGTCAAACAGGGTCAGTTTCAGGTGCGGCGCGCGCTCGGCAACGCTGACCAGAAAGCGCCCCTCGCCACCACCCACATCCAGCAAATGACGGTGCGGCGCAAATGAGAAGGCATCGAGAATTTCGGCGGCCACCAAAGGCTGGGAAGCCGACATCAACGCAGAATAATTGGCGACTTTTTCCGGCGCGATTTCGGCCGCATGCGCCTTGGCTTCGTCCGCGGTGTAGGGGTAATACTCAGAGAGTGAGGGACGCACATGCCCACGCAAGAGCGCGACCGGATCCGTCAGATCGGCGTACAGCGTCGCGTGGTGCCGAACCATGGCGATCACCGCTTCGTTATCAACCAGCGGCGCGCCCAGCATGCCGAGACCGTAGCGCTGCTCGCCGGCGGGCGTGAGTCCGCGCTTCTCGACCAGACGCAGCGACTGTGCCGCCACCAGCAAACGCTCGGCAGCCTCGATTGACATATCGAACTGGCGTGCCAGCGAACTGATGCTTTGCGGGCCCTGCGCTAGCTTTTTAAACAGGTCAAGCTGCACGCAAGCGGCGAGCACCTGGGAATACACAAAACCGGCCACCAGATCGAACACTTCCCGCGCATGACGATGGGCGATCGGGCGCGTGAGAAGAAATCCGGAGGCGAAACGATGAAATGCAGGATTGGCGAGCAGCCGGTCACGCCAGCCGAGCAGCCAGTCTGACCATGAGAGGACGGCTGTCGTCATCGCTAGGCCGAGAGGCGAGTGACGGTTGGCACCAGCTTGCGGGTGAGCTCAACCGGCACCAGCCTGCGGGATTCCTGACGCACCAGGGTACGCAGCTGCGCCGAACCGCGGCAGCTGGGAATGGAAGCACTGGCATAGCTGATCAGCTGATCGAAATACTGAATTGCACCTGACAGGCCCAGCTCTGCTGCCGAGCTGGGACGGCCCAGTGCGGCATCTTGTCCGCCCGGTTTGCCCAGCTGCTCGGGGTCCAGTGCCACATCGCGAATATCGTCAGCGACCTGATACGCCTCGCCCAGCCATTCGCCGAGCGCGCGCCAGGGTTCAAATGCGGCACCCGCAGCCTGCGCGCCGGCGACGGTGGCCGCCACAAACAAGGCGCCGGTCTTGGCGCGCTGGTAGGCGGTGAGCGCCACACGCGGCTCGCACTCCCAAGCCTGACCCGCGACAATGCCCGAGGGCGCAGCAACGCCGGCCGCCAACGTACTTAATAAGGGTCCCATGCGGTCGGGCTTTTGCGATGCGGCAAGCGCAAGACTTTGAAATGCGGTCACGATCAGCGCATCGCCGGCCAGTACGGCCAGTCGTTCACCATAGGCACCAAACACGGAAGGACGGCCGCGGCGCGTGGTCGCATTGTCGAAACAGGGCAAATCATCATGCACGAGCGAAGCGCAATGCATCAGCTCAATCGCTGCGCCGGCAGCCGCGGCCAGGCCGATATCGTCTGCGCCACAAGCCTGAGCAACCGCCAGAGTCAGGTGCGGGCGAATCCGCGCACCGCCCGGAAATACCGAATGGCGAATGGCGGCAGCCAGACGCGGCGGCCCTTCCGGCGCCTCCTGGGCTGCAATAGCCAACTCAAGTGCCGCTTCAATACGCTCGGAATTGTCCATACTGTCTCCTGAACGACCTGTCTGGCCGTAGTTGGATGTAAGGTATGCCTGTCAGTTCTTTGTGTCAAGTTTAATTGACAAATCGCTTCTCCTGTATGAGTAAGGCCGAGCGCTTGTGCCTGACCAAGTCCGCGCATCGGGCGGCATTTGGATCGCAGGTTCGCTTGTCGGCCCTCAAGGAGCCGCTTTCCCCCTGCCCTATGGTCTGGTTTGCCCATCGCAGCCGTCATTCGTCACGCCGGCGATGCGCGCACCACCAGGGACAACAAAGGGGGAGTTCATCATGAGATGTTTGGGCCAACGCGGCATCCTTGCGGTGCTGCTTGCGGGGTTGTCATTGCTGAGCGGCTGCGGCGGCGGTGATGGCGGCGGCACCGGTCAGAGCGGCACATCGGTGTCGCCCCAGCAAACGGGCGCGGGCACCCAAGCGGTCACAGCAGCGGCCTGCCCGGGCAGTGGCACCGAGTGCACCGGCGCGACGATTTTGCGCACGGATCAGGGCATCGGGGTTACCGACTTCTGCGTGCAGGTGTATGGGACATCGACCAATGACTTGCTCACGCCCAACCCGGCACCCCAGCAGGCTTACGGACTCAGGCCCGCCACCGGAGGTCAGGCCGATCTGCGTGTCAGCAAAGCCGCCGATGGCCGACTGGCATCCGTCACCCTGCTGCTGTCGAATCTGGGTTTGTCCTGGGATGGCAAAACCGAACGCCCACAAATCATCGAAACCTTTGAAACGCGTCAGGGACGCGTGCAGCTCGACGCCAACGGGCTAGCCGTCCTCCAGACACTGCCCGCCGCCACGGATCTGAGTTTTTTCGACTTCGGCAGACGAGGCGCCAACGGTACACAGGCCAATTACGCCAACAATATTTATTTCCCGCGTACCGAAGCCGTGCGCTGCCCAAGCAACTATCCGGGCTGCCCGAGTGTTGAAACTCAGGGTCTGAAAGCACAGCTGGGGGACTGGCGCAGCGGCGGCAGCACGCCTGATAGCGCACAAGTGACGCGACTCCATGAAGACGGTGCAACACAAGCAGGCTACGGCGTGGATGCCAATGGCCAGCTGGTTCTGCTGCCTTGGGCGGACGGTGTGGGCGTGCCTTATCCGGGATTCAAGGGTTACCGAGATTTCCTCCACTGGTCCTACGCGCATGTCAATCTGGGCGCGTGGATCACCCAAGACACTGTTGGAATAATCGAATGGGGTGGCAACAACGAGCACAACAAGATGCGGCGCGGTCTGATGGCCTTCGGTCAGGTGACGCCAGCGGCACAAGTGCCCACCAGCGGTGTGGCCCGTTACCGCGGCCGGATCTATGGCTGGTTCAGCTATCTGCAGGCACAGGATTCACATCCGCTTTTTGGCGAGGTAGAAGCAACGGTCGACTTTGACAATCGCACGGTCGTACTCACCTTCAGCGGCACGCGTATCGATGAGGGACAGATGGATCCCTTGCCGCTCGCACTCACCGCAAGCACGACCTTGAGCAGCGGACAACTCGCCAATTATTTTTTCGGCA
>JAGWXN010000261.1 GCA_018969885.1 Betaproteobacteria bacterium
GCCCGATCTTCTGGCGATCCGCTAATCGCAATCTTGAACTTACGGGGCAGGAACGCGAACTCGGGGTGGAAGGTCGACCACTGTCGCAACAGCTCGCACCAGACAAGCGGGTTGACGATCTCATCCGGCGCGATACCGGCGAAGTGATCACATGTGATGTTGCGCACGCAGTTCCCAGAGGTCTGAATCGCGTGCATCTGTACGTCGGCGAGCGCTGCCAGGATGTCGGGCGCGTCCTCGAGCCGGGGCCAGTTGAACTGAATGTTCTGTCGCGTCGAGAAATGCCCATAGCCGCGATCGAAACGCTCGGCGATGAATGCGAGCATGCGCAGCTGCGGCGCATTCAGCATTCCGTACGGAATCGCGACCCGCAGCATGGGGGCGTAGCGCTGAACATACAGGCCGTTCTGCAGACGTAAGGGCCGGAAGTCATCCTCGGAAAGCTTGCCCGAAAGAAAGCGCTGTGTCTGATCACGAAACTGATGAACGCGCTCGTCGACCAGACGCTGATCGATGTCGTCGTAGAGATACATGGGGATCGGCGATGCCTCGATGGAACGAGGCAGGACTGTAAACAGCCGAACCCTTAAAGGGAAAGAATGAATTTCCATCTGCTTCAAAGCGGGGGTTATCAGCGCTCTGAGGGGAAATGTCAGGGCAGAGACAGTCCGCCCCGTAGCATGGCGGACTGAATGGAGTGCTCGATATGAACGGTTGGATTTTGTTTGCACACGGATCAAGCGATCCGGACTGGTCACAGCCGATGCGCCGCATTGCTGCGCGTATCGCCGACCGCCGGGGCGATCAGGCGGTGGCGCTCGCTTTCCTGGAGCGGCAGCGCCCTTCGCTCGAGGATGCGGCAGGCATGCTCATCCAGAATGGCGCTTCGACCATTACGGTGGTGCCGATGTTTCTCGGCATGGGCGGGCATCTGAAGAATGATCTCCCGGTGCTGATTGACGCCCTGCGCCTCAGGTGGGCGGCCATCGATTTTCGATTGACAGCGCCGGTCGGCGAAGCCGATCTCGTTGTGAGTGCCATCGTTGACCATGTGAGCGGTCTTGCCCCGTCATGAGGCGCACCCGATCAGTGTGGGGGTACGGTTATCAACCACGCGATCAGCCTGACCTCACCATCCTTACTCAGGCCATTCAGGCGGCAGGACTGACAGAAGCGGTGGCAGGCAGCCCGAGAACTTTATTCGCGCCGACCGATACCGCTTTCCAAGTGCTGCTGAGTGAACTTGGCATCAGCGCGCAGGCGCTCCTGAGCGATACCGCGCTCCTTCAGTCGGTGCTCGCCTATCACTTGATCGGTCAGGTGCAAACACAGTCAAGCTGGGTCTCTGGAAAAGCCATCGAACCGGTGGGTGGAGGCTTCTTTAAACTTGTGACTGGCAACCCGGTCACGATCACTGATGGGCGCAATCGACTGGCGCGGACGACTCAAACCGATGTACTGCTTGCCAACGGGGCGCTCCATCGCATCGATCGGGTGCTGCTGCCGGCCAACCGCACAATCGTTGAGACCGCTCAGGCAATTGCTCAGACCAGTACGCTTGTGGCGGCAATTCAAGCGGCCGGGCTGGTCCCCACTCTGTCCGCAGCAGGGCCGTTTACCGTCTTCGCGCCGGTCAACGCGGCGTTTGATGCGCTGTTGGTCGAGCTTGGCATCACGCTCAATGCTTTGCTTGCAGATACCGTGTTGCTTACTAAAGTCCTGACTTATCACGTTGTGGGCGCGCGGGTCTTGCAAGCGGATATCGTGCCGAATCAGGGCATCACCAGCGCGCAAGGGCAAACATTCCTGATCAACGCTGGATTCCAGATCACTGACGCCAGGCAGCGCGCTATCGCGATTACGGCAACCGATACCCTGGCGAGCAATGGCGTGATTCATCTGGTCGACAGAGTTCTGCTGCCGGTTTGATTGCGCCTGCGGATTTCCACGTCCGCTCATTGGGCGGTCGGCTCGCGTTCCGGGCGTGTTGGCGCGCGCAGCGCCTTCGGTGACTACTGCCTCTTTCTGGTGCCCTCCCATTGCGCGTGCCTGAACAGTGAACCGGTCGCTTGAATCGGCGAGCCCCAACACTGCGGGTCTGGTTTCGCCTTGAGAGACCTTGAAGCAGAGCGGAAAGCCGCTCGATTCGATGGTGTCGGTCACGGGTGCGGAGAGGGCCATCAGCGCGTCCTTTATGGGCTACTTTCGTTTGAGTCAGGTCGGCGTTGGGCATCGCGCGAAGCCCGCGCCAGGATTATCAGCGCCTAAGAAAGACGCTCCAAAGAGGACGGGGGGTCGCCTGGAAGCCACGCACGGGCCATCTCGGGCAGACGGTGGCAAGGCAAGCCCGCGACGCTAGCCGACTGGGTTGGCGGAGGGCGGTCCGACCTTCAATCGCCACAGCGAGGTCACCTCGGCTCGTCGTGCGGGGTGGAGCGGGTCGCTCGCGTCAAACGATCGAGGGTGCTGCGGGCGAACATCATGCCGGGCCGACACCGTCAGCCCCGCGGCGTCGATCTGCGCGAGAAGCGCCTCGCGGGTTCGAAGGCCCAGGCGTTCGGCCAGGTCGGACAGAATCAGCCAGCCCTCGCCCTCTGGGGTGAGGTGCGCGGCGAGGCCACTCAGGAAGCCCTGCAGCATGCCGCCATTCTCGTCGTAAATGCCGCGCTCGAGTGGCGAACCAGGGCGTGCGGGCACCCACGGCGGATTGCAGATCACGAGGTCGGCACGACCCTCAGGGAAAAACGCTGCCTGCACCACTTGCACGCGCGACGACAGCCCAAGCCGGTTGATGTTTTCTGTCGCACACGCGATCGCCCGCGGGTCGGTGTCGGTGGCCACGACGTTGAGCGCACCACGTCGAGCCAGGACGGCGGCCAGCACACCGGTGCCGGTTCCCACGTCAAACGCAAGACCGATGCGGCCTGCACTGGCGGGCCAGGGCGCCTTCGCAACCAGATCGACATAGTCGGCGCGGGTGGGCGTGAAGACGCCGTAGTGCGGATGAATGTGTCCGCCTGCGGCCGGCACCTCGATGCCCCGCAGGTACCACTGATGGGCGCCAATCACACCCAGCAGTTCGCGTAATGACACCACCATCGGGCCAGTCGCGGGACCGTAGGCGTGGAGGCAGGCGGCCCGTACGTCGGGGGCGCGGCGGAGTGCGATCCCATATTCGGCGTCGAGTTCGATCAGCAGCATGCCCAGGGTGCGTGCGCGCTGCGAGCGTGACTGTCGCACCCGGTTGAATGTGTCTGCGGTGATGGCTTCCGATGAGCCCCGCGCGCGACTTTGCGCAGCCTTGCGGTCGACGCGGCTCGCGAGCGCGGTGAGTAATTGCCGCGCGTTTTGGAAGTCGCTTCGCCAAAGCATGCCAACGCCCTGACACGCGAGACCGTAGGCGTCGTTTGCGGTGATGCGGTCATCGGTGGCGATGACGTTTTTTGGCGGGGGTGTGCCGCGCTCCGATTGCCAGCGGGCCGTACGACTCTCGCCCGCTTCTTCCCAGGCGACCGAGGGGAGGGCTTCCTGTGCTGGGGATGTCGGCGTAGTCAAAACCTTTCATCCCGACGAAGATAACGCCACTTGCCGAGTGGCATGGGGCCGAGCGGCACACTACCGCTGCGAACGCGTTTGAGGCCGGTGACGGTCAGACCCACCAGTTCGCACATACGGCGAATCTGGCGCTTGCGGCCCTCGCGCAGTACGAAGCGAAGCTGATGCTCGTTTTGCCAGGACACGCGCGCGGGCTTGAGGCGAACGCCATCCAGTTCCAACCCATGCTGCAGGCGCTTCATGTCGTCGTCCGACAGTGATCCCTCCACCCGCACCAAATATTCTTTTTCAACCTCGGAATCCTGGCCGATGAGGCGTTTGGCCACTCGACCGTCTTGAGTGAAGACGAGCAGGCCTGTTGAATCGATATCCAGCCGGCCTGCGGGCGCGAGCCCTCGAAGGTGGCCGGGCTTGAAGGTAATTTGCGAGGTGTCGCCATCCCAGCGGTTCTCCGGGCGGAGGAGAACGATCGCCGGCTGGTAGCCGTCTTCAGCCTGTCCCGAGACGTAGCCGATGGGTTTGTTGAGCAGGATCGTGACCTGCTCGCTCTGATGGCGGGCGGCGGCCGGATCGATCTCAATTCGGGCTGAGGGCGGTACGCGAGCGCCCAGCGTGTTCACCACCTGGCCGTCGACCTTCACCCAGCCGTTTTCAATCCACTCATCGGCTTCACGGCGGGAGCACAGGCCCAGTTCGCTCATTCGCTTGGACAGCCGCGGAAGATCGGTGCTCGCCTGCGGGGCGACGCTGCGCGCTGGCGACCAGTTGGGTGCTGGACGGCTGGTCTTCGATGCAGGCGCTCCTCCGGGTCGCTGGCCCGATGGGCGGGGGCCGGGTGATCGTTCCCCGGGCAGACGTGGACCGGTTGACCGCGGGGCTGCCGGGCGCGGCGTGGTGGAACGAGTCGTAGGACGTGGCGACCGAGCGGGCGGTCTTGTCATGGGGCTGCGATGAGGGGGGAGAGATTCAGAATCATACCCGCATGATACGAGGAGCCGAGCGCCGCCTCACGGCCGGGCGCTGTTTCGGCGTGCGTGCCTCTGTGCCGCCGCGAGGCGCGAGGCGAGACGAGTGACGGCCACGAAGCGGGCTGGGGCTGCCGATCGATGAGGCTAAACCGTGCCGCCGGCCACCAGCTCGTCGGGCTGGTCCTTGGGCATGGGTGCATCCCGAGCCGGAATGCCCTCGCGGCGACTCCAGCCTGATACAGGGTCGTATTCAAT
>JAGWXN010000262.1 GCA_018969885.1 Betaproteobacteria bacterium
GCGGGGCAATCAAAGGCAATTGTTTTCACCATTGCGATGCTGCTCGGCATGGTCATCTTCGAGATGCTCGAGCGTCGTCGTCTGGCACTTGCCGCGGCGAACTGATGCGCCGTTTGCTTCCCGCCTGGCTGAGGGGCTATCGCCGCGACCAGATCGCCGGCGACTTGTCGGCGGGCCTGATTGTGACCGTGATGCTGGTGCCACAGAGCCTGGCCTACGCCATGCTCGCAGGGCTGCCGCCGCAAATGGGTCTTTACGCAAGCGTGCTGCCCATCATCGCGTACGCGGCGTTTGGCACCAGCATGACGCTTGCGGTGGGTCCGGTGGCGGTGGCTTCGCTCATGACTGCGAGTGCGCTCACGCCGCTCGCGCTGCCGGGCTCGCCCGAGTACGTCACGTTGGCCATGGTGCTGGCATTGCTCTCGGGCGTGATGCTGGTGGTCTTCGGGCTGATGCGGCTGGGCTTTCTGGCCCACTTTCTAAGTCATCCGGTCATCAGTGGCTTTATCAGCGGTGCCGCGGTTCTGATCGCAATCGGGCAGCTTCGTCACCTGCTGGGCGTGCGAATCGAGGCCGATGGCGTGGTGCAAACCGTGGCGGCACTGATCACTGCACTGCCGCGCACCAATCCGGTCACACTCGCCGTCGGGCTGGGCAGCGTTGTGCTGCTGGTGGTTGCGCGCAGCCGGCTCCCCGGCTGGTTGGTGGCGATTGGCCTTCCGCGACCCCGCGCCGAACTGATCGCGCGGCTCGCGCCCATGGCGGTGGTGGTCCTCGCCACCGTGGTGGTTGGCGTTTTTAATCTCGACCAGGTCGCGAAGGTTGCCGTCGTGGGCGCGGTGCCGGCGGGCCTGCCTCAGCTTCCCTCTGCATCGCAGCTGTTTCCGGGCTGGGAGTCGCTGCGCGAACTCCTGATTCCGGCGCTACTCATCTCGCTGGTCGGATTCGTGGAGAGCGTGTCGGTTGCGCAGTCGTTTGCGCTCAAGCGTAGGCAACGGATCAACGCCGACCGCGAGCTGCTGGGGCTGGGGGCTGCCAACGCAGCGAGTGCGCTCTCCGGCGGTTTTCCTGTCACCGGCGGGCTTGCCCGGTCGGTGGTCAATTTTTCTGCAGGCGCGAACACACCGTTTGCCGGTGTGGTGAGCGCGTGTCTCATGGCGGTGGTGCTGATGCTCTTTACCAGCTGGTTTCGCGCCATGCCGCATGCGGTGCTGGCAGCGACCATCCTGGTGGCCGTCACCAGCCTGATCGATCTGAAGACGCTGCGCGAGGCTTGGGCCTACGACCGGGGCGACGCGCTTGCGCTTGCCGCGACCGCGCTCGGGGTGATTGTGCTGGGAGTCGAGCACGGCATTGTGTTGGGGGTCATGCTCTCGCTGGCTGTGATCGTCTGGCGCGGCAGCCGGCCTCACATTGCTGTCGTGGGTCGCCTGCCCGGCACCGAGCATTTTCGAAATATCGAGCGGCATGCGGTGGAAACTGTGCCCGGATCCCTCATCCTGCGCGTCGATGAGAGTCTGCTCTTTGCCAACGCCATGCAGGTGCGTGATCGGGTGGATTCGCTACTCGCTTCGGACCCAAGCATTCGCCGGGTGCTGATCTCCTGCGCAGGGGTCAATCAGATCGACACCACAGGTCTTGAGATGCTGGTGGCACTGGAATCCGATCTTCAACGGCAGGGTGTTTCGCTTTCGCTTGCTGAAGTGAAGGGGCCCGTGATGGACCGGTTGGCTGCAACCGCGTTCGGCCGCATCATGGCCGGGCGGGTCTATCTGAGCCTTCACGATGCGATGAAGGCGACTTAGCAGGAGGTGTCAGGGGCTGCTCACGTTTCACTGACGCCAGGTTGCGGTGCTGAGTGTCTGAATCCCGGCTAGAGTGAGCGATTCCGACCCTGCTGACGGAGCCTGCCGATGAAAACCCCAAGACGCGCTGCGGCGATTGCCGTGCTTTCATTGCTCGCGGCGCTGCCCGCAGGGCTGGCCTGGGCGCAGTCAGGCTTTCCTGACCGGCCACTGAAGCTGGTCGTACCCTTCCCGCCGGGTGGTGGCACCGATGCGGCGGCGCGCCTGATGGCGGCGGCGCTCTCGGTTGAACTTCGCCAGCAGGTAGTTGTTGAGAACCGCGGTGGGGCGGGTGGCTCGATCGCTGCCCAATCGGTGGTCGACTCCCCGGCCGATGGCTACACCCTGTTCTTTGCCACCACGGGTACGGTGGCCATCAACCAGCATCTCTATTCGAAGCTGCGCCACAACCCGCTCACCGACCTTACGCCCATCGCCACCATTGCATCGTTTCCGAATGTGCTCGTGGTGCATCCGTCGCTGCCGGTCAAGTCGGTCGCCGAACTGATTGCGCTTGCCCGCGAGCGGCAGGGCACGCTTACCTACGGATCGTCGGGTTCAGGCAGCTCCAGCCATCTGGCGGTGGTGCTGCTTGAGTCGATGACCGGGGTGAAATTCACCCATGTGTCATACAAGGGCTCAGCGCCCGCCATGACCGATTTCGTAGCGGGACGGATCGACATGATGATCGACAATCCCACGACCAACATTCCCCTCGCTCAGTCGGGCAAGTTGCGCGCGTTGGGGGTGTCGGGGCGCACGCGCTCGAAGCAGATGCCCGAGCTCCCGACCATCGCTGAAGCGGGTGTGCCGGGCTATGAGGTCACGATCTGGTATGCCCTCATGGGGCCGGCGCGGCTGCCCGATGCGGTGGTGAGCCGGCTTTCGAGGGACGTGGGAACGGTGGTGGCAACGGCCAAGGTGAAAGAGGGGCTGGAAGGGTTGGGCACCGACCTCATGTACATGGACACACGCGAGACCACAGCATTCATCGCAGCCGAGAGCCGGAAGTGGGCCGAGGTGGTGAAAGCCTCTGGTGCTCGTGCCGACTAGCGGTACCGGCCCATAAGCAGCCCGGGTAGCGCCTATCGTAGGGCGGGCGCCTCGTCCGGGCCCGTCGGGGCGGACATCAGATCGGATTGCGCCCGCTCGACAAGATCGGCTGGCAGCTGCCGCGCTGGCTGAACGCCCAGTTCTCGCAGCATCTCGGCCTGGCGGATCACATTGCCGCGACCTTCAGCGAGCTTTTTGCGGGCGTCGCTCCAGGCGGTCTGAGCCGAGTGCAGGCGGTGACCCACCTCATCCAGTTTTTCAACGAAGCCTGACAGCCGGTCATAGAGCTCGGCGCCGCGGCGTGCGATCTCCTGCGCGTTGCGGCTGCGCGCTTCCTGTCGCCATAAATGCGCGACTGTGCGCACCACAAAGAGCAGCGTCGATGGGCTCACCAGCAGCACATTGCTTTCCCAGGCCTCGGCAAACAGTCGCTCGTCGTGGCTCACTGCGGTCATGAAGGCGGGTTCAACCGGAACGAACATCAGGACGAAATCGAGTGTATTGCCGTAGAGCGCCTGATAGCGTTTGTCGGACAGGTCTTTAAGATGCGAGCGCATGGAGGCGAGATGGTCGCGAAGCGCCGCGTCGCGCGTCGCGTCATCGTCGGCTGACACATAGCGATCGTAGGCGATGAGGGACAGTTTGGAGTCAACCACCAGGCACCGTCCCTCGGGAAGCTGAATGACGACATCGGGCTGGCGCCGCTGCCCCTGTTCATCCACCCGCGAGTCCTGCACCAGATACTCATGTCCCCGGCGAAGCCCCGCGGTTTCAAGCACCCGCTCGAGCACCAGTTCGCCCCAGTTGCCCAGACGTTTGGCCGATCCGCGTAGCGCCTGTGAGAGCTCCTGAGCGTCGTCGCTGAGCGTGCGGTTGAGCTGCATGAGTTCCTGCACCTGGGCCTTGAGTGCCGAACGCTCCTTGCTTTCGTCAACGTAAAGCGTTTCAACCTTCTGCTGGAACTGACCGATGCGTTCGCGAAGTGGTTCCAGCATGCCACCCAGGTTCTGCTGATTCTGCTCGGCAAAGCGTTTGGAGTGCGATTCGAGAATGTCGCCTGCAAGCGTTTTGAACTGATGCCCCAGCGTTTCGTGAGCGCGCTCGATAAAGACCTGCCGCTCTGCGACTGCGGTCTGCGTGGTCTTGAGTTGCTGGCGCAGTGCCTCGGCCTCGACCTGAAGCTCGGCCAGTTGCGCGCGGATTTCAAGCTCGCGGCCACGGGACTCTGCGCGCTCGCGCTCTGCCTGATCGCGCAGTTGATGCGCGTCGGCGTCGGCGCGCGCGAGCGAGGCCTGAGCTGCGCTCAGCTGCGACTGCAGGAGCGCCTGCTCCCGGCTGAAGCGTTGTGCCTGATCGGCGAGCGCTGCCGCCCGCTCTGCCTCATTCCGGCTGCGGCGCAAGGCGTTGGCAAACCAGGCGCCCGCGACAAGACCGATGACTGCACACACGAGCGCAATCAGCGGGTAGGCAAGCGAATCAGTCATCGTTGAGCGCCATGACGTGGCTGGCTGACGGAGCGCTGATCATGCCCTTGGCGAGAGCCTGGACCAGGCGCTTCAGCACAGGTTGCAGCACGGCGGCGAGAGGGAGCATGGTGATCGACCGCGATGGGGTGAAGTGGGAGGTTTGATGGGCGAGTAGGTTACAGGGATTCAGCCGCTGGCTTCCAGGCCTAGCGCGCGCTGAAACGCCGTGCGAGCGGATCGAGCAGCAGCCGCTCACCAGCATAGAACAGCGCGACAATCGCCAGGCACGCTGCCAGGACCGTGGTGAGATCGGCCGACCCCTGGGCGCGCAACATGAGAAAGCCGAGTCCAGACGTGGAGCCCAGCAGTTCCGCGACCAGCGCAATCT
>JAGWXN010000263.1 GCA_018969885.1 Betaproteobacteria bacterium
ACACGGATTCGCCCCGCTGAAGGTTCCTCGAGACGATTGATGAGCCGCAGGAGCGTGCTCTTGCCGGCACCTGAAAACCCAAGAAGCCCAAAGACTTTTCCCGCCGGAACGGTGAGATCGGTAGGCCGCAGCGCATGAACGGCGCCGTCTCCGGCACCGAACGTTTTTTCGACCTGCTCGAGCTCAATCATGGCGGGTACGAAGAGAAGCCCAGGCGGCACGGGTCGCATCAACCACCTCGCCCAGGCGCGGGGTCCATACATTTTCAAGACTCAGCGCATGATCCAGCACTCGCTCGAAACAGGCAATTCGGAGGGGCGCCCCCATCACCCACGGTCGGACACAGAAGTGAAAGAGACGGGCCGACCTCGGCGCATCGCGATCGAGCTGCGTGAGGGCCTTGATGAAGTGGTCTTCGAACATGTCGAGATTGCACATGCGGTTGATCAGTACCGTCTGGTCATCAAAGTCCGCCCACAGCGGTGTCGCAATCAGTCGCCCCGGCGTGTTCATTTCATAGGGCTGCTCGTCGTTGGCCCAGTCGCTGAGATAAGACAACCCCTGCTCGTCAATCAGCTGCGGGGTGACTGTTGATTCGCCATAGTCGGGACTGAACCAGCCTCGCGGTTGGAGGGTGCAGGCTTCAAGCCGCGCGAGCGTCTCGGCGATGTAAGCCCGCTCGTCGGCAACGCTCATCCGGCTCGACTGCGGCCGCGTAATCGACAGCCCGTGCGCGATGAACTCTGCGCCGTCGGCCTGAAGGCGATCCACAAGATCGGGGTACAGCTCGGCACTCAGCGCATCAATCGCCACAGTGGGACGAATGCCGCGTGCCCTGAGGGCGTCAAGCAAACGGAAAATCCCTACCCGGTGTCCGTACTCACGCGTTGATACCCGGGAAATATTGGGGAAGTCGCGAATCAGCCCACCGCCCACGCTACGAAGCTGGGGCCAGTTGGTGGGCAGCGGATCCTCGTAAGCCTCTAAAATCAGAAGCGGCACCACCGCAAGCTGGCCCGGCGCCTTCCAGCGAAGCGGCGCACGCGCCGGTAGCGGCTGCCAGGCGACATGCGGGTGGTCATAGCCAGGTTGACGAACGCCCGGCCAAGGACCAGTAGGCGGCGGCGGACCAAATTCTTGGCGCACAGCCACAGTCGGACGCGCCAAGGCCCGGTCACGCCGCCGCGTTTCAACCGCCTCGGCGTGCGCGCAGTGCTCGGCAAAGTGATGCTCGAGATAGTGATGCGCCATTTCGGCTGCCGTTGCAAACCACACGCCAGGCCGCGCGCAAATGTGGTCCAGGATCTGGCGCAGATGCCCAATATGGTGGGGCTGACCGATCTGGTAGGGATGGAGCGCAATGCAGAAGACCCGCCCTCCGCTTTCGCTTTCTGCGTAAAGCCGGTCGAAGGCATCGAGACAGGCTTGAACGAAATACCGACCACCGTACGGCCGCCCGTCCCATAGCGGCGCATCGTTCAGGTCATACGAATAAGGTAGCGAAATCAACCGGTGCCCGTCGACCCGGATCGGTACCGGAACATCGTCATGCACCCAGTCGGCGTGATAGAGCATGCCCGACTCAGCAATCAGCGCCGGCGTCCGGGCGGTGTTGGTAATAGCCGGGGTAAGAATGCCTTTGAGCGACATCCCTGTGTGTCGCATGAGGCTTTCGATGTTATCGCGGTAAAAGGCACGCTCAGCGGCTTCGTCCATCCCGTAAAGAAACCGGGTGTTGTAGAGGCCGTGGCTCATCACGTCCCAGCCACGCTCGCGAATCAGCGACGCAATCTCGGGAAAGTGGTCCAGCAGGGCCAGATTGAGCGAAATCGTGGGTCGTACCGGATACTGCTGCAACACCTCGTCCATCCGCCACAGCCCGACCCGGTTTCCGTAGTCGCGGAATCCGTATTCGCGAACATCGGGATGAACCGGAACGCGATCCCATGTTTCTCGACCGATTGCAGGGGGCGGGGTGTACTCATAGAACTCGATGTTGGGAACGATCCAGACAGCGAGCCGTTTGCCGCCGGGCCACCGGATGGGAGGGCGCGATGTCACGGGCGCATACCGGACGAAATCACGAATGGAGGACATAGCCAGTCTCCGAAACAATCAGACAGCCCGCGCCGGGCCCACCACGGGTAAACAAAGTGACCCGACCTGGTCGACCTGATCGAGCTTCTGAAGCTTCGCGTAAAGCGCGAGCGCACGCTCGTCGGCGACCCCTGCATGCCGAGTACAGCCCAGGAACTTTTCCAGAATCGCTGAGGGTGACAGCGGCGTATCGGCGTGACCGGCAGCACGCCGCACCGGCGGTGATTCGAGCACCTTGCCGTCGCCGAGGTGCACGAAGACCTGATCAAACGGCGCGGCATCCCGCCATCCTGGCTCAAACGCTTCGGTGGTGACGAGTCGGGTGCAAGCCATGAGCCGCTGCATGACCGGGCTGAGGACCACCTCGTCGCGCAACTCCCTGAAGCCCACCGCACCGTGAACGAGCGCCGCACTCACCGCGAAGGGCAGGCTGAACTTAGCCTGCAGACTGTTCTGAGGCAGTGCGTAGGGCATGACCGCCGCATGCCGCACGCTCACGTGGGCCACGATAGACGTAATGCGGTCTGGATCGGGCGCCTGCTCCGCCCGCAGCGCAAGGGCGGCGTCGATGCCACGCTGCGCAGCACCCACCACAGGATATTTCTTAATGTTGAGGCCGAGCTTTTCCGAGCGCCAGCCGACTGGCATCGCGGTGCTCAGGTCGACCCTGCCCGCAGGCGAGAGCGCTTTCAGCAGGCCGCGCCCGCCCTCGATCGCGCTGGGCGAGGCCGCGAGACCGGCGCGCGCGAGACCGGCGGCCTGGACGCCCACGCTCGCGGCACGGCCACCATGCCAGGGCTTGGCCATGGTGCCAAAGTTTTCGAACACGCCGCCGGCACTCGATGCCGCGAGCGCCAGGGCATCCGACATCTGCGGCGCAGACAAGCCCCACACGACACCCGCCGCGACCGCCGCACCAAGCGGCCCGAGTACGGCCGTGGGATGCCACCCCTTGTCGTAGTACAGATCGGGTTCGCGCAGAAAGGCGTCGGCCCACACTTCGTAGCCCGCAGCGTACGCCTGCAGCATTCGGGCACCATTGGCTCCCGCACTCTCAGCTGCAGCGAGAATCGCCGGAACCAGCACCGCGCTGGGATGGTTCGAAAACGCAAAGTCATCATAATCAAGCGCGTGCGCGGCAGTGGCGTTGACCAGCGCGGACTGGCTCGCATAGGTGCGGTCAGCGCAACTGACCATCCAGCACCGGGGCTCCCCACCCTGCTCGACCACCCAGTCCGACAGCCGCGCGACCGCAGGCTCCCGCGCGCCGGCGAGCATCACGCCCAACGCGTCGGTAAAGCCCAGGATTGCCACCTGGCGAACCGCTGCGGGCAGGGCGCGTGCGCCCATCTCAGCGGCAAATTCGGCGTAGATCCGGGTGAGTGGCAACACAACGGAAGGATTTGATTCGGCCATGTTGGTGTCTGCGCTTTGGCTTCTCGTTCAACCTGCCATCTAGGTCTTCAGCACCCATGCGGGCCGGGGATCTCGTACAGGAGCGGTCGGCTGCTTCGCCCGACCCTCACCGCTCGATGCTCACTGTTCGGGGCGAATGTTGCCGCGCCGAACGATGTCGGCATACTGAACCAGATCGCGCCGCAACTGCTCGGCGAGCAATTGCGGCGTACCGGTCCAGGCCTGAAAGCCCAGCGTATTCATCCGCTCCTGAACCTCGGCGCTTTGCATCTGCGAGTTGATCGCCTGGTTGAGCAGGCCGACGATATCGGCGGCCGTGCCTGCGGGTGCAAACACGCCGTACCAGAGGTCCACGGCGTAACCGGGAACCCCCGCCTCGGCGACCGTTGGCAGATCGGGCATCGCTCGCGAGCGCTCAGCCGGCGCGACCGCTAGCGCACGTAGTCGTCCGCTTTCGACGTGCTGCTTGACCGACGCGAGCGTGAGGAACGCCGCCTGCGTCTGCCCACCCACCAGATCGTTGATCGCAGGCCCACCCCCCTTGTAGACGACATGCGTGATTTCCACGCCGGCCATCTGCGAGAAGAGCGCCGCTGCCAGATGCTGTGGCGTCCCGCTTCCTGGATTGGAGTAATTCATCCGCCCCGGCGCAGACCGGGCCAGTGCAATGAATTCCTGGACGGAACGCGCCTGCACCGAGGGATGCACCACCAGTGCCATCGGCGCCGAGGCCATCATCGCCACCGCGCTGAAATCCTTGAGTAAGTCGAACGGCAGCTTCTGCAGGCTGGCGTTGATCGGCATGGTATTCGCGCCAAGGAGCAGCACCGAGCCATCGGCGGGTGATTTGGCAACGAGATCGGCACCAATGTTACCGCCGGCGCCCGGCCGGTTCTCAACTACGACGGGCTGTCCCAAAGCTGCACTCAGGCGCGGCGCAACCGCGCGCGCCAGGATGTCGGTACCACCACCTGGCGCATAGGGAACGACGAATCGGATTGGACGGTCGGGATAGCGGGTCTGTGCGGCGAGCGGCGTAGCCGCGAGCGCCGCCATCATGAGCGCCGCAACCGCAGTAAGCGCGCGCAACCGTAAAGGGCGGGGCGTGGACGGCATATCGGCACTCGGGGGCATCGTGGGCTCTCCATGTTCGCAACGAATCCAGACTCTACAGCGGAAGGTCGCGACACCGATATTCTTATCTCGTGCGATGGCCTGGAAATGGG
>JAGWXN010000264.1 GCA_018969885.1 Betaproteobacteria bacterium
CACTTGATGAGGCGCTCAAGTGCGCGCTTGTCTCATTTGATTCCACCATGCGAAGCAATCTGTCGGTGGGGCTGCCGATTGATCTCGCCATGGTTCGGCGTGATGCGCTGTCGGTGTCTTTTCGGCACCGGATCGATTCAAGCGATGCCTACTTTGGGGCGCTGCGTAACGGCTGGAGCCAGGGGCTCAGGCGGGTATTTAACGAACTGCCTGCGCCCGAGTGGTTCAAAGTTTAGACCGCCGCATTCAATCTGACTGCGCCGCCAGCATTTCACGCGCGTGCTTGCGGGTGGTGGCGGTAATTTCGACGCCCCCCAGCATGCGCGCGATTTCTTCAACGCGTTCAGCGCGGGTAAGTAGCTGAACCCGGCTGAGTACGCCGCCCGCGTGGTGCTCTCGGCTGACACGGAGCTGCTGGTGCGCGCGCGCCGCAACCTGCGGAAGGTGGGTCACACAGAGCACCTGGCAGTTGGCGCCAAGCTTTCGCATGAGGTTGCCAATCACTTCGGCGACCGCGCCGCCGACACCCGCGTCGGCCTCGTCGAAAATCAGCGTGGGCACAGGATTGCTTTGCGCGGCCAGCACCGAAATGGCCAGGCCGATTCGCGAGAGTTCGCCGCCTGATGCGACTCGGGCGAGCGGCCGCGCAGTGCCTGCCGCGTGTCCTGCGATGCGAAACTCGATGGCATCGGCGCCGCTGGCGGAGGCCGGGCAGGTCTCGAGCGCGATCTCAAGCCGTGTTCCCCCCATGCCAAGCTCGCCCAGCAGTCGGCAGACGCCGTCGGCAAGCTTGCGTGCGGCCTTGCGGCGCTCGGTTGAAAGCAGAGTTGCTGCTTTGTCGAACTGGACCCTTGCGTCGGCTGTGCGACGCTCGAGGGCATCCAGGTCCTGCGCGCGCTCGAGTTCAGCGAGGCGTTGCTGCATGACGAGGAGTTCACCTGCCAGCGATTCGGGTGCGAGCCGCAGCTTGCGCGCCGCTGAAAAGGCCGCGCTGATGCTCGCTTCGACTTCCTCGAGGCGAGCCGGGTCGAGGTCGACGCGGCGCGAGTAGGCGGCGAGCGCCGAAGCGGCCTCTTCGATCTGAATGCGGGCGCTTTCAAGGAGTTCCAGCGGTTCGCGCAGCCGTTCGTCGAGTGCCTGAAGCGGCTGCAGCCGGGCGGCGATGGTCTCCAGCTGGGCTGTAATGGGAGAGTCACCGTCGTTCAGGGCTTCCGATGCCCCGAGCGTGTCGGCCAGTAGTGAAGCGGCATGCGAGAGCCGTTTCTGCTCCGCGTTCAGCGCTTCCCAGTCGCCCTCGGCGAGCCCCAGGGGTTCGAGTTCGGCGATCTGCCATTGAAGTCGCTCACGCTCGAGCGCCTGCTCGCGGCCACCCGCGCGCGCAGCGGCAAGTTCGCGCTCGAGCGCCTGCCAGCGTTCAAACAGGACGCCTACCGCGGACACGCTGCCCTCGAGCGCGCCGAACGCATCGAGCAGCTCGCGCTGCGCGCCGCTTCGAAGCAGCGACTGCGCGGCATGCTGCCCGTGCACATCAACCAGCTGCTCGCCCACCTCGCGGAGCAGCGCGACCGTGGCGGGCTGACCGTTGATCAGCGCGCGCGACCGTCCGTCGGCTTCGACGATTCGCCTCAGCAGCAATTCGCCTGGATCGCCGGTGAGATCGCGCTCGGCAAGCCAGGTGTCGAGGCCGGCATGGCTCTGAAAGCGTGCGCTGATGTCAGCACGCGGACGGGTATCTCGAACCACGCCAGCGTCGCCGCGCGCGCCCAGCGCCAGGCCAAGCGCATCAAGAAGAATGGATTTGCCCGCGCCGGTTTCTCCGGTGAGCGCGGTAAAGCCTGTTCCGAACTCGATGTCTGCCGAGTCGACGATGACGAAATCGCGCAGATGCAGCGACAGCAGCATGGTCTGGACCGCCTGCCTGCGACCTAATCGGCTTCGCTCGGGCGCTGGAGGGAGCTGGGCAGCTCCTGCCAATTCAGCTTGCCGCGGAGCGTTGCGAAGTAGCTGTAGCCCGGTGGGTGCAGAAAGCGCGTGGTAAACGGCGCGCGTTCAATGTGAATGCCGTCGCCGATCTGCAGATCGGTGAAAACCTGCATGTCGCAGGCCACCCGCGGCTCTCGCCCGCCCACCACGCGCACGACGATGGAGACATTGTCGGGAAGCGAGATGGGGCGGTTGGACAGCGTTTGCGGGGCAACCGGCACCAGGACCAGCCCCTGAAGGAGTGGGTGAAGGATGGGGCCATTGGCCGATAGCGCGTAGGCGGTGGAGCCAGTGGGTGTGGCCACGATCAGGCCGTCTCCGCGCTGGGTGTACATGTATTGGCCATCGACCTCGACCTGGAGCTCGATCATGCCACTGCGTGAGGAGCGGCTGACCACCACGTCGTTGAGGGATAACTCACGCCAGACGGTTTCACCATTGCGCTGGACCCGCGAGACCAGGAGCGAGCGCTCTTCGGAATAGAAGTCACCGTCGAGGATGGTGCCCAATGCGGGCCGCCAGCCGGCCAGTGCGATGTCAGTGATGAACCCCAGCCGGCCATGATTGATGCCGACCACTGGAATACCGAACGGCGCGAGCAGACGCGCCACGCCCAACATGGTGCCGTCGCCCCCCACCGCGATGGCGAGATGCGCCTGATGACCGATTTGCTCGGTGCTAAGCACTTGCCAGTTACCCGGGCCGATTGAGGCAGCAGTGTTCTGGTCGAGCAGGACATCGATGGCCCGCTCGGAGAGAAACGCTGCGATGTCGCGCACGGAGGCGCCGACCGATGGGGTCTGGAACCTGCCGACCAGCGCAACTTTGGTAAACGGGGTGCTCATGGCGGCGATTAGAGCACAAGCCTGTTCGGCATGTGTCGGCTCGGAACCGCTGCCAGGACTAGTCCTGGCGCGTCGCTCGAGGCTTGCGGCGGAACCTGGTTTACGGCAGCCCCTGGCTCCTGCTCCACGCTGAGGGGTGCGCTTGCGTCGCCACGCCTTCCGCCTAAAATAAGCCGCATGCTTGATAAACGCGCTCAAACACTCCTGAAGGCTCTGGTCGAACGCTACATCGCCGATGGCCAACCCGTAGGGTCGCGCACGTTGTCCAGGCAGACGGGGATTGACCTGTCGCCGGCCACAATCCGCAACGTGATGGCCGATCTCGAGGAGCTGGGGCTCATCCACAGCCCCCACACGTCGGCCGGGCGAGTGCCCACGCCGCGCGGCTATCGTATCTTCGTTGATACGCTTCTCAAGGTGCAGCCGCTCGAATTGGGTGAAACCGCGCAGATCGAGGGCGGTATCCGCGCCGACGAGCCGCAACGGGTTCTGAGCACGGCAGCCTCGCTGCTGTCCAGCCTCTCCCATTTTGCGGGCGTGGTGATGACCCCGCGCCGCACCTCGCTCTTTCGTCAGGTCGAGTTTCTGCGACTCTCGGAGCGTCGCATTCTGCTCATCATCGTCACGCCCGAAGGAGATGTGCAGAACCGCATCCTCGCCACCGAACGCGACTACTCGCCCACGCAGCTCATCGAAGCGTCCAACTACCTGAACGCGCATTTTGCCGGGCGTGAGCTGGAAGCCATCCGTCTCAACCTCCGGGGTGAGCTGAGTTCGCTGCGCGATGACATCACCAGCCTGATGACCACCGCCATCACCGCGAGCGAGCAGGCTCTGGCCGAAGACAACCAGCCGGTGGTGATCTCCGGGCAGCGCAATCTTCTTGGGGTGGCTGACCTGTCCGACAGCATGGATCGCCTGCGGCAGCTCTTTGATCTGTTTGAGCAGCGCACCCGGCTCCTCGAACTGCTCGACTCATCGAGCCGCGCGCAGGGCGTACAGATCTTTATTGGTGGCGAATCCCAGCTGGTCCCCATGGACGAGCTGAGCGTGGTCGTTGCCCCCTACAGCGTCGATGGCCGGATCGTTGGCACGCTGGGCGTGATCGGCCCTACGCGCATGGCCTACGAGCGGGTCATCCCAATTGTTGACATCACCGCAAAGCTAGTCTCGAGCGCGCTGACGCACCACGTATAGTGGCGCCTGTTCCCCAACTTCAGCGGTTTTTTCATGGCCCGGTACAGCGCCGCGAACGCCTTCGACCACTCCATGCCCAGCAGCACCGCGGTGCTGCTGGTGCAACTCGGCACACCTGACGCGCCTGAAACCAGCGCGGTCCGCCGTTACCTTCGTGAATTTCTGTCCGATCCCAGAGTGGTGGAAATCCCGAAGCTGGTGTGGGCACTGATTCTGAACGGCATCATCCTCAATGTGCGGCCGGCGAGGTCCGCCGAAAAATACGCCACGATCTGGACCGATCAGGGCTCGCCGCTGGCAGTGCACACGGCCAATCAGGCACGCAGGCTTGGCCAGGCGCTCGAGGCCCGGGGTCATTCAATTGAGGTGGCGTGGGCCATGCGCTATGGCCGTCCCGCCATTTCCCAGGTGATGCGAGAGATGCGTGAGCGCAATGTCACCCGTCTCCTGGTGTTGCCGCTTTATCCGCAGTATGCCGCCTCAACGACGGCAACTGCTTTCGATGCGGTGTTCTCCGAACTTTCGGGTTGGCGAAATCAGCCTGAGCTTCGGACGATTCGCAATTTTCACGATGATGGCCCCTACATTGAAGCGCTTGCCCGGCACGTTGAAGCCTACTGGGCTCGCGAGGGCAAGCCCGATGTGCTGGTCATGAGTTTTCACGGTGTGCCGCGGCGGTCACTGCTGCTGGGTGACCC
>JAGWXN010000265.1 GCA_018969885.1 Betaproteobacteria bacterium
GATCGTGCTGCCATCTGACAACTTGATGGTCTCAAACCGGCGCGACACCGCGAAGTCGCCATCCACCCGCACAAATCCGAACAGATCCACCAGCAGATGGCCGCGCGCCTCGATCAGCTCGCCCACCTTGCCATCCTGCGAAAGCGTTCGCACGGAGGTGGCGCCTGTGGACACTTTGAGGGCGTTGGCGCCGGCTGCGCTGACCTTGTGATCCACCACCACATCGCCTGCCTTGTCGGCAAGGTTGATGCTGACCGACAGGTCGGTTGCGCTCAGCGTCAGGTCATCAATACCCTCGAACGACACCGAGCCCGCAGTGGCCTCGAGCGTGGTCCATTTACGCGTTGCGTCAGCCTTGCTGGTCATGAGCGCCAGCGCGAAGTCGACCTCTGTCAGCACCAGACCGATTTGGTCGGCGGTGCCGCCATTGATACCAACGAACGCACCAATATCCGCGCCGCCCACTGTGAGCAGGTCGATTGGGACAGTTTCGACCGTACCGTCTTTGGGCGCGAGCGTGACCGATCCCGACGACTTCTGGAACGCGAGGTTCCCCTCAAACTGGGCAAAGCCGAACACATCGAGCTTCAAATGCCCGGCTGCGCGGGTGAGTTCGCCCAGCGATCCGTCAGCATCAAGCGTGACCGTGTCCGCAGGGCCCGCCAGCACCTCGAGCTGTTGAATGCCGTAATCAATCACCACATCGGGCGTGGTACCCGTGCCCTTCACCCCGCGGTTGATCTCAACCATCAGGTCGGTCGCGCTCACCTCAAATGCATCAAGCCCCACAAACGCAACCGATCCGGCGCGAGCCTTCACGGTGGTGAACTCACGCGGTGCCGCGCCCGCGGTCTTGGGAAGTTCGGAGACCAGCGCCACACCGAAATCAACGTCGGTGAGCCGCAATCCCATTGCGCCGTCGGTGCCGCCGCCGACACCCGCGAAGGCATCGATGCCCGCACCGCCGATGGTCAGAAGCCGCCCGCGAATCTCGGTGGGCGCCTTCGCCTTGGCGGGATCTTCGGACACCACACCATCGTTGAGATAGAAGGACTCGTCGCGCGCTTCGATCGCGAAGCCGCCCGCCGCCTGGAAAAAGCCGAACGCATCAAGCGTGAGATTCGCAGAGGCCCTCAGGAGCCGGCCCTGCGCACCGTCCATGGTGAGCAGCGTCTGACTGCTGAGGCCGGTTTTGACCGACATCGCGGTGCGGCGGCCCGCGGCGGGGTTAGCCGCATCCTTGAGGCCGTAGTCAACCACCGAGTCGTTGATCTTGCCCGCGCGATTGACCTCAACGGACAGGGTATCGCCAGCAAGCGTCAGCCCGTCGACACCCCCGAAGGCCGCGCTTGCAGCTTTCGCCTGGAGGCTGGTCCAGCTTCGGGTCTCATCGGTGGCGTGCGAGTACATCGCGAGTCCGAACTCGGCGCCAGCCAGTTCGAAGCCGATCGCGTCATCGGTGCCGCCATTGACGCCCACGAACGCGCGGAGGTCTGAGGCGCCGAGCTTGAGCGCCTGGGCGCTGACCGTGCTGCCATCGGCCAGCGTAATCGAGACGGGCGTGCGGGCACGCTCAAAGGCAAACTCACCCGACACCTGAACGAAGCCGAATATATCGAGCGTCAGCCGACCGCTTGCCTCGAGCAGATCGCCGCGTTTGCCGTCGAGCGTGAGCGTCAGATCCGACGTGGGCCCGGTCAGCACCGTGACCGCGGTCCGACGGCTACCGTCGGTTTTGCCGCTATCGAGACTGTAATCGACCACGGTTCCGTCAGCGGTCGCCGCGCGGTTCACCGCCACCGTGAGGGTATCGACCTGAACCGTCAGGCCGTCGATGCCTCCAAATCCAGCACTTTCAACCGTAGCCTGCAGCGTGCTCCACTTGCGGGGAACCGCCTGACTGTTTGCGGCAAGTCGCTCGGTGTAAAGCGCAAGGCCCAGGTCAACGCCTGAGAGCGCCACGCCCACCGCATTGGCTTTGCCGCCATTGACCCCGGCAAAAGCCGCCAGGCCGCTGCCGCCTATGAGCAGCATGTCGACGTTTACTGGCGCGGCCGATTCATCTTTATCCGTCGTTAACGGGTTGTCAGCCAGATTGACCTGGCCCGATTTTTTCTCAATACCGAATCCGCCAGAGGCCTGAACAAACCCGAACACATCAAGCGTCAGATTGCCTCGAGCACGCAACAACTGCCCTTCGGACGCATCCATCGACAGCGTGAGGCTGGACGGCTCCACCCGGGTGCCGGTCTGAACCTCAAGCCCGCGCGCTTTGAAGTCGACCAAAGTTCCGTCGGCCGCCTGTCGATTCACTTCCACCGTGAGCGTATCGACAGCAAGCGTGAGCCCCTCTACACCCGTAAAGCTGGCCGAGGTGGCCGCCGCCTGGAAACCGGTCCAGGACCGAGCCTGCGTGCCCGCCGGCTCGAGTCCGGTGAGCCGTTCACTCAGGATTGCAAGCCCGAACTCTGCGCCGGTGAGGGACAGACCAATCGCGCCTGCTTTGAGCGCACCGCTGTCGTCATAGCCCCCACCCACGCCCACGAAGGCGTTGACGCTGCTTGCGCCGATTCGAAGGGCATCGACCTGAACTGCGCTTGCGGGCTTGACGAGTTTGCCGTCGGCATCGTACTGCGCGTCACCCAGCAGAACCTCGTCTTCGCCCTTGTCGAGCGCGAAGTTGCCGTTGAGCGCAACGAACCCATAGATGTCGATCGTGAGCTTGGCGCTCGCTTGCAAGAGCTCGCCACGCGCGCCATCGAGTGTGAGGGTGAAGGTATCGGTGGTCTTAGCGCCGTTGCGAACATCAAGTTCGGTGCGCCGCTTGGTGGTGGCGGAATCGACACTGTAGTCAACGACCAGCGTGCGGATCGGCTTGGCCGGCGTGACTTTCGTGTAGCCCGTCTCGATGATCGAAACTGTCGGCGTGTAGGTTCTGGGGACTTCGGCAACGGTCACCGCCGCCACATCGGCGCCAAGCAGCGAGCCACCAAATTCGAGATCAAGCGCCTTGCCGTTCCAGAACTTAAGCGCAGCAGTCGCACTGAACGAAGCGCCTGACGCGGTCGTGACCTTCGCGCTCAACGCGGCCATGGCGGCATTGATAACGGACTGGGCCTCAGCCTGCGTCATGGACGACTCAAGGGCCGCGCTGGTGGCCGATTGACCGCTGTGCGTGAAACTGAGCGTGTAGCCGATATCGGAGGCGGGGCTCGTGAGCCGCACCGCTTGAACTTCCCCAATCCGCACTGCGCCTTGAGTCACGCTGTAGGGTGCGACCCGTCCCAGGGACAGCGTGTCGAAGTGGCTGGTGATATCCGCCACATCCACTTTAGCGAGCGTGCCCCGAAACTTGAGCAGGAATGCCTGGTTGCGGCCGACCGTGTCGGCTGTGTCGATGTCAACCTGAACATTGCCCGCACCGAAGAGGCCATTAAGCGCGCTTTGCAGGTTGGTACGAAGCGTGGCCGGCGCACTGCTGTAGGCAACCGCCGTGCTGAAGCGCTCGCCAGCGGGGTCTTCAACCGAGATCTTGAAGGTTCCGCTGGGGAGTTGGGGGTCGACCGACACCGCAGCGGCGGTCAGCTCTTGGAGATTGACCCCAGTGAGCGCGCCGCCGAAGGTCACGCGGTATTGATCGGTAGCGGTGGCACTGACCGTGATGGTGCCAAGCGAGCCCATCGTGGTGACGCCGCTGACCGCCGCGCGCAGCGCATCCTGGAGTACCTGCGCGGTGGCGCCGAAGGCGATCGACGCGGTGGTGTAGGTTTTGCCACCATGCGACAGCGCCAGGCGGAAACTGCCAGCGGTGGTGGCGCTGCGGTCAACCTTAAGCGACTGGACTTCGGCGATCGCAGCGGCACCGTCCTGCACGATGTCATAGTTGAGCGCCGTGCTGAAGGCGATCATTCCATCGCGAATATTGGTCTTGTCGAGCGCTCCGATGAAACTGATGCGGTACCGTTCGCCACCGGTGAAACTGAAGTCGCGATCGACCTGAATACTGCTGATGTTCGTGTTGAGCAGCGTGGCGTACGCCTGGCGCATGCTTGCGACGTTTGCAGCGGTGCTGTTTGGCGAAAACACGCCACTGCCCTTGGCGGGCGGTGCACTGGCCCCCACCACCTGCAGCGTCAGCGGATTGAAGGTCGTGCCTGACAGCACGCCACCGAACGTGATGTTGAAGGTGTCACTGCCGAGCAACTTGACCGTGGGGCTCAGGCCCGTCACTTCAGCGAAGCCCTGATTGACGGCCGCCTGAATTGCCGCTTCGGTAGCGCCCCCCGCGATGGCCCCGGTGGTGTAGACCTTTCCCTGATAGGAGAGCGACAGCTTGAAACCCTTGGCGATGGCCTCTGACCCTGCCCCTACCCACTGAATTTGCGCGACGCCCGCGACACCCTGTGTGACGGTGGACTGGGTGACGCTTGCGTGGCTAAGCCCAGTTTGCACAACGCCCAGCGCATCGATGTTGCGTTGCGCGAGCGATCCGGAGAAGGTCAGATCAAGCCCGATCTGCGTACCGTTGCTGGCAGCCGGGTTATAAGTAACGGTGACGCCACTGGCACCAATGGATGACAGCGCACGCAGCGCCGACTGAACCCTGGCAGCGAGCGCCGTGCCATCGGAGTCATACGAAATGCCAGCACTCGACTGGCCGCCATAGCTGAGGTTAAAGCTTCCCGAC
>JAGWXN010000266.1 GCA_018969885.1 Betaproteobacteria bacterium
TAGGCGTCGAATCCTTCATCGCTTGCTTTCAAGGCTTGCGTGATCCATTGCGACGCATGCAGGGTGTAAAGAGCGGAGTGCGCAATGTCCGTACCTGGGTAATTGCCCGGATAGGTTCCAGGCTTCACGCCGTGCAGCACCACTTCGGTGTCGGGGCGCACCACACGACGGACATGGGCGTCCATCGCCTGCTGATAGGCGGGCAGCTGGTGCAGTTCGGTGAAGCTCTGGTGCCAGATCCGGATCATTGCGCGGGTCCTATGCTTAGTCGGCCTTGATGCCTGCGTCGCGGATGACTTTGCCCATCCGTTCGAATTCGCGTTGCAGGTAGCCGGTGAAGTCCTGAACGCTGCCGCCCCTGGGAATGAAGCCGTTCTTGTACAGGTTCGCGCTCACCGCAGGATCGGCGATGACTTCATTAAGTGCCTTGTTCATGACGTTGATCGCTTCGGCCGGCGCCTTGGCGGGGGCGAGTACGCCCAGCCAGATGCTGCCGTCGGAATCGATGCCCTGTTCAGCAAGGGTGGGAATGTCTTTCGCCCATGGCACACGCTGTGGTGCCGCCACGCCAATCAGCTTCAGTTTGCCGGCTCGAAAGTTGGGTTCCGCAAGCGTCATGGGAACCATGAAGGCCTCGACCTGCGAGCCGAGGACGGCGGTGAGCGCAGGGGCGGCACCCTGGAACGGCACATGCGTCATTTTCATGCCGGACGTGGCAAGGAACGACTCCATGGCGATCTGTGACGAGCTTCCAATGCCCCATGAGGCGAAGTTGAAGCTTCCCGGCTTGGCGCGGGCCGCAGCGACAAATTCCTTCAGTGTGCCGGGCTGACTGTTGTTGGTGACCAGCGCCATGGTGAGAAAGCCCGCGAGACCTACAGGCGTGAAGTCGCGGCGGGCGTCATAGCGGATCTTGGGATACACATGGGGATTGATGGTGTGTGTATCGCTTGCGGTGAAAATCATGGTGTAGCCGTCGGCTGGCGCGTTGGCGACAAACTCGGACCCGATCATGCCCGCTGCGCCGGGCCGGTTCTCAATCACCACCGGTTGCTTTAGCCGCTCAGTGAGCTGGGTGGCAAACAGACGCGCGATGACATCCGTGCCTCCGCCGGGTGGGTAGCCCACCACCAGCTTGACTGGCCGCTCGGGGAAGGCTGCGATGGCCGGCGTGGCGACACCGGCGCCAAGGAGCGCCGCGAGTGCCGCAGCGGTCATGGATGCGGAAATGGAACGTCGCGATGGCATGAGGGTCTCCGTGATGATTGTTGTTGAATGGGATCTGAGCATTGTCACGCGCGATGAATCGTTGCAGCGTGCAAGGTGCCAGTCTGGGTCGAGTGTAGCAACGCTGTTCGATCGCGCCAATGGTTCGCGGGGCAGATGCCTTCCGTTTTCGGCGTCCACGCGAAATGATGGAAATGATGCGCGCAGACGGGTACGCTCAGCGCGAGCAGCGGGAGGCGAGATGGTTCAGGATTCAGATCGACGAAGTGTCGTCATCACGGGCGGGGCGGGGGGCATCGGGCGGGCGCTTGCGCGTCGGTTTCTTGCGGCGGGGGCAAGTGTGTTCCTCGCTGATTGCAACGAGGGAGCGCTCGAATCCGCAGTGGCGGAATTGGGTCATGCGGTGGGCGTGATGCGCTGCGATGTGACAAGCGAGTCCGATTGCAGGCGCCTGGTTCAGCTGGCTGAGGCGCATGCGGGGCGGCCCATGGATGTGTTCGTAACCAATGCAGGCGTGCCCTTTGCAGGCGCACTCCGTGAGGCGAGCGCAGCGGAAATCAGCCAGGTGATCATGGTGAATGTCGTTGGCACCATTCTTTCAGCCCGAGCAGCCATCGACAGCCTCGCCCGCGGGACTGATCCCTGTCTGCTGTTGATGGGCTCTCTTCAAAGCATTATGGGCCGCGCTGGTCGCAGCGTCTACACCGCGAGCAAGCACGCGGTGGCGGGCCTCGCGCGCTCGCTCGCGCTGGAGTTGGGGCCGCTCGGTATCCGGGTTAACGCGCTTGCGCCCACCGTGCTTGACACCCCGTTTCTACACGAAGCGTATGCCCGCGCGGGCGTGTCCGTTGAAACCGGCCTGCGCGATGCTGCGCGCGCGCTTCCGTTGGGGCGTATCCCGACGGTTGACGATGTTGCCGAGACCGCGTTTTTTCTTGCCTCAAGCGGGGCCGCGGCCATCACCGGCCAAGTGGTGATGATCGACGGCGGGGCAAGCGCAGGAAAATTTTAAGGACAGCGGGTATCTGTGTCAGTCCACCTTGAGACCGGTCTGCGCTGATAGCGTGCGATAGGTGTCTCGCTCGGCGGCCAGATAACGTGCGAAGTCTGCGGGCAGGCTGCCTCCGCCAACCACGCCCATGTCGGCCAGCCGCTTCTGGACCGCCGGATCCTTGAGCCCTTCAGCGGTTTCACGCTGTACTGCGTTGATGATGGCGGCGGGCGTTCCTGCGGGCGCCATGAGTCCGATCCAGGCGCTCATGACATGGCCCTTGACACCCGCTTCCACGAGCGTGGCCGCATCGGTTTTGAGCGCAAAGCGCGTGGCTGAAGTCACCCCCAGCAGCCGAACCTCGCCCGATTCGATCAGCTTGGCAGGCGAGGGGTAATTCTCGATGATGAAATCAAACTGGCCACCCACCAAGTCAACCAGCGCGGGGGCTGCGCCACGGTAGGGCACATGAACGATGTCCAGACCGGTGAGCGACTTGAGAAGCTCACAGTTCAAATGACTGAATGCACCCACCCCTGACGAACCGCAGGTGAGTCGCGCGCCCGCTTTGCCTGCCGCCAGCACCTCCTGAATCGTTCGGTACTTCGAGCCCTTTCCGACCACCATCGCGCCAGGGCTGTCGGCGATGAGCGTAATCGGGATAAGGTCTTTATCAACATCGTAGCCCACAGGCTTACGGGCGATGACCGGCATGATGGTGATCGGACCAGGCGAGCCGGCAAGCAGGGTGTAGCCGTCGGGCTTGGCGCTCACTACCTGCTGGGCGCCAATCAGGCCACCGGCGCCCGTCACGTTTTCAACCACGAAATTTTGGCCCAGGCGTTTGGACAGTTCAGTGGCGGCAATTCGCGTGAGGAGGTCGGTGGCACCGCCGGCTGCGAACGGTACGACCACGCGAACCGCGCGGCTTGGATATTTCTCCTGCGCGATGGCGGGAGCGCTGGCTACAGTCCCGAGGACGGTGAGCGCGATCGCGCCAAGCGCGCGATGAAAGGTTTGCTTCATGGAAGGCTCCCTGGGTGATGGGCGGTTGGGGGCTCAGTCGCTCCACATGCCGCCGTTGATGTCGAGAATTTCGCCGGTGATGAAATCAGACTCACGACTCGCGAGAAACAGCACTGCCCGCGCCACGTCCTCGGGAGTGCCCATCCGACCGCGTGGAATGAGCGCGCGCAGTGCGGGGGGAAACGCCGTGGTCATGGCGGTGGCAATCGGCCCAGGTGCGAGCGCATTGACGGTGATTCCGTGCGCCGCAAGCTCCCTTGCAAGAAATCCGGTGAGTACATGAACACCAGCCTTTGATGCGCCGTATGCGACGTTGCTTGCCACGGCCTGCTCGTCGGGATTCAGCCATGGCCGGGCATTGCCCGAGTTTTTGCCGACGACCGAGCCCAGGTTGATGATCCGCCCGAACTGCAGGCGCTTCATACCCGCGATCGCGGCCTGGCAACAGAGAAACGTACCCTTCAAATTGATGTCAAGAACACGATCCCACTCTGCTTCGTCGAGCGATTGCGCCGATCCGAACGATACGATTCCTGCGACATTGACCAGTGTGTCAACCGGCGGGCCGGCTGACTCGATGGATTGAAAGAGCGCCCGGATCTGCGAAGCCTGGCGGACATCAAGCGCAATCGGTGCATGACCCGCAGTTCCTGCCGCGTCAGGCGGAATCTCGCCGCGCTGGTCGGCACAAAACACGCGCGCACCTGCTTCCGTGAGCAGGCGAACGACCGCTGAACCGATTGCACCCTGCGAACCGGTGACCAGCGCAACCCGTCCCGCAAACGATTCGCGAGCGGCGTTCATACTGCCACCTTGGAATCACGGGCGGTGACATGTAGCCCTGCCTGCCTGCCGAACACCATGCCTTTCATCACCGAGGTCGCGCCGGTGTAGACACCGTAATAGCTACCGATGATTTCGCCTGCTGCGTACAGACCCGGAATTGGGTGCCCGTCAGACGACAGCACGCGAGCGTCGGGATCGACCTTCAGGCCGCCGAACGTGAATACGTTGGCCGACATGATGGGGTAGGCGTGAAACGGCGGGCGATCGATCGGGCACGCCCAATTTGACTTCGCGGGAAAGAGACCCGAGGTTCGCACGCCGTCGAGCTCGAGCGGACGCCAGGCCTCCCCGCTACAAGCGGCGTTGTAGGCGGTGACGGTTGCGCGGAGCGATTCAGCCGGGACATGGATCGCGCTCGCCAGTCCTTCGATGGAATCGGCCACGATGGGGGCTTGATCGGTACGGATGGCAATCCGATAGTTGGGGATGCTTTGATGGCGCGCATCCAGCACGACCCAGGCCCGGCCCTGTGACTGTTCGTAGATTCGGCGGGTGATGGACTCATAGTGCGCATCGACCGTTCCGGGCGCCTCGTCGGTAAACCGCAACCCCTCGCGGTTCACGAGAATCCCATACGGAAAGATAAAGACCGAG
>JAGWXN010000267.1 GCA_018969885.1 Betaproteobacteria bacterium
CCTGATCGAACGCGCGGCCCGCTTCGTCCTTGAGCGCAGCGTCGCGCACAGTCGCAATGGCTGCCGCCCGACTGAGCGCAGGGGAGTCCGGCTGGGTCAGATGGTCGAGCACATGGGCGAGATTGCGTTTGCCGCGTTCGTTGGTGGCCCCATAGCCTTTGATCAGCCGCCCGCAGCGGGCGATCTCCAGGCCGAGCTCAGGGTGCTCGCGTGTGCCCTGCATCACCGCCTCAACCCAGGTCGTGATTGCCGCCTGTTCACTCTGGTAGCGGCTTCCCCACGGGCGGACGACCCGCAGGCTTGCGAGCAGCCGTAGCCCCAGAAACCCCAGGGCCGAATGGGTACCGATCCGAAGCGCAAGCGCCCAGGGCGGCATACCCCTGGCCACCCGGCGCCGATCGCGTTCGATCAGCCAGCGCGCAAGGGGCGTGGGAAGCAGACCTGCGAGCTCAGGCACACCAGGTTTGAAGTGATCGTAGAGCTTGAGCAGGTCCTGGGGACCGGCCCCGGCTTCGCGCCGCACGCGCTCCAGACGCGAGGGAGCGCTCTTAAGGGCAGCCACCCGGATGACGTCATCGAAAGCCATCCAGAGTGCAAGCCAGCGCGCGGCTTCCACCGTCACAGGATGCGAGTGGGATGCCGAAGCACGCTCTGCGCTCAAGATGGACTGGAGTCGCTCGATGTAGAGCGCCGCATAGCCGGCGCCCTGGTAGTCCATCATCCGCTGAATGCCCAGCGCAGCGATTGTGTGGACATCAGCCGGAAAGCGCGCCGCCTGCTCGCGCGCCCAGGGCGATACGACCGCCGCAGCGGCTTCAGCCTCGCTGGCCGGACCTGAGCCGCCCCCGTCGCCCGTGGTCTGAGGCAGACGAACCGACTCCGACGACGAGCCTTGACGCGATACCGAACGCCATTCGGTATTGGCAGGCGCTGTGACCGCATTGAAACCCAGTTCAAAGCCACGTCGGCTGGCCTGTGACGACGCCGAATCGCCCGCAAGCACCGCTTCAAAGTGCGCCCTGTGCAGCGGCAGACGGCCAGCGCCAGCAATGCACCCCAGCATCACCGCGCTCATCACCGTGCCCGCCTGGGCGGTGAGACGGGTCATGTCGACCAAGCGGTGGTCACGGCTGTTTGCCACCACCAGATCGCGCAGGCGACCCGCATCGCGGCGGCCGTCGCCCATCACCATTTTTTCAGCGGTAGTAAGTACGCGCGCCTCGTTGCTGAGGACCATGGTGCGGTCGCTGGACGGCAGTCCGTTGGCCACCTGACGTGCGGTTTCAAGCAGTTCGGAAGACACCAGCAGGTCGAGTCGGCCAGGCAACGGATTGAGCCCCAGCACCGGCTTGGGCGCTCCGGCCGGCAACGGCTCGGGGTAAATCTCAAGGTAGTAGGTGGTGGCACCGGTACGCTGGGCTACGCCCGGGATGGATGTGGCTTGTGCAGCCAGTCCCGCCGCGCGTGCGGCCGACACCAGCCAGCCGGCCAGTACGCCGCCTCCCTCGCCGCCCAGCGCGCACACCAGAATGGAGATTGGGGCGCTCATCCGAACACGCCCTGCAGCACCCGACGTGCCGCCCCCTGGACGCGGTCGCGCAGCCGCTCCCCCATGCCGGGATGACGCACCACCTCGGCGCGGTAAAACGACGGACAGAGCGTGGCGGCGTGCGCGTTTTCACCACACAGACCACAGCCCACGCACCCCTCCAGAACGGTTGCCACCGGATCGACCTTGAGGGGGTCGGGGTTATCTTTGAGCGTGAGCGTAGGGCAGCCCGACAAACGAATGCAGGCGTGATCGCCGTTACACACATCATCATCGACGCCATACTTCACGCGCTCGACCCGCTCACCGCGTTTAAGCCGTGCAGCCACCCAGGGACGGACCCGCCGCTGCCTTTCAAGCTGACACTCGCCCTCGGCAACAATCACCTTGAGCCCCTGGAACGGTGTGGTGAACGCCTCGGTGAGCGTGGCCTGCACCTTGGCGACCTCATAGGTATGCACCGTGCGCAGCCACTTGACCCCCAGCCCCTCCAGTGTGGACTCGATCGTGCGGTTCTCATGGGCGAGGCTCTGACGCTTGTCGTCCGCCCGGTCGCGTGCGGCCTCGCCCGGCGTTGAAATGATGTCTTGCGTGCCAGTTGCGGAGGTGTAGCCATTTTTCATGATGAGCAGCACCGCATCATCGCCATTGAACAGCGCGCTCTGCACACCGGTGAGAAGCCCGTTATGCCAGAAGCCGCCATCGCCCATGATTGACAGCACCCGCCGCTTCATAAGGGGCGACACACCGGCCCGGCTCGCCAGACTCATGCCATAACCAAGGATGGAATGACCGACCGAAAACGGCTCGAACGTGGCCAGCGCGTGGCAGCCGATATCGCCCGAGACATGCACCGGGCCAACGGTCTGCTGAGCGAGCTTGAGTGCTGAAAACACGGGTCGTTCCGGGCAACCGATGCACATTCCCGGGGGCCGCGCCGGCAGCGGCTGATCGAGCGCCGCCTGCACCTGCTGGCGGCGTGTGACGACACTGTCGAGCCAGTTGCGAACCGACGAATCAACCGCCTGTTGACGATGGCGGTCGAGAAACTGGAGGAGCCCGCGCGAGATCACTTCGGCCGTGTATTCCCCGCCCGCGGGCAGCATGTCCTTACCATGCAGCGGCGTACCGACCCCTGCGCGCCGCAAGGCCAGTGCGAGCTCCTGCTCGATGTACTCCGGCTGCCCCTCCTCGAGCAGCAGCACGGCCGACTTGTCACGACAGAACTCGGTGAGCTGCTCGGGCACCAGCGGCCAGGTGACATTGAGCACCAGCATCGAAAGCGATGAACGGCCGAACGCATCGGCGAGGCCGAATTGTTGGAGCGAACGGATGAGTGCGTTGTGAAGACCGCCCTGCACGATGAGCCCGAGATCGGCGTGTTCGTTGCCAGCCATGACTTCATTCAGGCTGTGTTCAACGATGAAACGCCTGGCCGCTGGAATGCGCTCGGCGATTTTCAGTTTTTCATGAATGAAGGTCACCGGCGGATGCGCGAGGCGCATGTAGTCAAACGACGCCGGGTCTTCGATCAGGTGCCGAGTGGAAAACCTGGGTGCGATGTTGTCGCGGGTCTCGAAGCTTCCTCGCACATGGCAGGCGCGAATGCGCAGTTCCATGATCACGGGCATGTTGCTCGCTTCGCTCAGCTGAAAACCCCGCTCGACCAAATCCACCATCTGCCCAAGCTCGGGGCGCGGGTCGAGCAGGCACATGCCCGACTTGAGCGCGTAGGCGTGCGTGCGTTCCTGGATCACGCTTGCGCCCTCGCCATAGTCTTCGCCAACAACAATCAGCACGCCGCCCGTGACGCCAGGAGAGGCCAGATTGGAGAGCGCGTCGGCCGCCACATTAGTGCCCACGATGGACTTCCAGGTGACCGCGCCGCGCACGGGATAGTGAAGCGAGGCGCCCAGCATGGCCGCCGCCGAGGCCTCGTTCGAGCAGGCCTCGACATGAACGCCTAACTCATCGAGATAATCCCGCGCCTGCACCATGACATCGAGCAGATGCGAGACCGGCGCGCCCTGGTAGCCGCCCACATAGGCCACGCCCGACTGCAGCAGCGCCTTGGTAATGGCCAGGATGCCTTCGCCGTGGAAGGTCTGCCCCGCCCCCAGCCTGAGCGCATCGATTTCTTCGCGAAACGAGACTTCCACGTTTAATTCCGATCGGGTGAAGCCCGCAGTAGGTGACTTAAGACGGGAGCGCCCAGGTCATTTTCATTGACGCCCGCTGACTGTAGGCGGCATACCATTTCGCCACCTCAGGATAGGTCTCGCGCCAGCCGAAATCGGCGAAACGAAGATCCAGATACCAGAGTGCGCAACCCACCGCGATGTTGCCGATGGTGACCTCCGCCGACAGCAGCGACGGGTGGGCATTCAGGTGGGAAAGCGACGTGCGGATCTTGTCGCGCTGGCCACGCGACCAGTCCTCCCAGCGAAGCGGCTCCGGGCGCAGGAACACTTCATAGCGGGCGAGGATGGCCGCATCGAGAATGCCATCGCCCAGCGACTGCAGCGTAAGCGCCCGCCAGCGCGCCATCCCCGCTGCAGGGAAAATGCTGCCCTTTGCCTGCTCGTTGAGATATTCGCAGATGACTCGGCTGTCATAGATCGCCTCGCCATCGTCGGTGAAGAATGTGGGGACCTTGCCGAGCGGGTTGTGCGGAATGATGGTCTGGTCGCGATTCACCGGATTGGCGGCCGAGGGGAGCAGACTGATGCGGCCATCCAGACCCAGTTCATTGGCGGTGATCAGGCACTTGCGGACATAGGGAGAAAAAGGCGAGAACAGAAGCTTCATCACATGATTCCTCAAGAAAGGAAAACGAAAAAACAACCCGCCGGGCGCGGCACATCCCCGGCACGCACCCGCCAGGCAGGCGTTGGCTCAGCGACCACTGATGTTGCGCTCACGGATCACTTTGCCCCAGGTCTGGTATTCGCGTGCAATGAATGCACCCAACTCGGCGCGGCTGGTGGGCGTGGGCCAGAAGCCATGTCGGCCCAGCGCCTCGCCCACCTCGGGGTTGTCAAGCACACGCACCAGTTCAGCATGCCAGCGATCGAGCACCTCGCGTGGCACCTTTGAACTGGCGATGAACGCATACCAGTTGGTGGCGTTGAA
>JAGWXN010000268.1 GCA_018969885.1 Betaproteobacteria bacterium
GAACCGGAAGTTGTGGCCCCCACCGCGAGGCCCGGACTGCACAGCGAGCAGCACGTTCTCTACCGCGGAAAAGCTACCGATGACGGAATTGATCTGATACGAACGGCCCAGCCCGAGGTGCGCGCGGCGCGCCACTGGCCACTGCGTGACATCCTCGCCCAGAAGGTCGATGCGGCCTTCGTCGCTACGGAGTTCGCCCGCGATCTGGTTGATGAGCGTGGTCTTGCCGGCGCCGTTGGGACCGATTACCGCGTGGATTTCGCCCTGGGCGATGTCAAGGTCGACCTGGTCTGTGACCAGCAGGCCGCCAAAGCGTTTGACCAGGCCGCGCAGCCGCAGAAGGGGCGAGGCAGGAGCGTTACTCATCAGTGCCCGCTCCCAGAGCCGCCTGGCGGTTTTTCTGAAGGATCAGATAGCAGCCCCCACAGCCCCTGGCGCAGGAAAACCACGATTAGCACGATGATGGGCCCGAGAATCAGGGCCCAGCGCTCGGTGAAGGCCTTGAGCCCCTCTTCGAGCAGCAGGAGAGCCGCCGCACCGATCACGGGGCCGAATACGGTGGCCGACCCACCAAGTAGTGCCATGACAATGAGCTCACCCGACAGTGTCCAGGCCATGTAGGCGGGGGAGACGAAGCTGGTGAGGTTGGCAAGAAAATAGCCCGCCACCGCGCAGAGCTCGGCCGAAATCACATAGGCCACCAACCGGTAGGGAAGGCTGGGCGTACCCACCGCGTTCACGCGCCGCTCCGACACCATGGTGGCTCGCAGCACCAGCCCGAAGCGCGACTGAACCGTGCGGCTGATCCCCCAGATGGCAAGCACCAGTGCCACCACCAGAGAAAGATAAATGGCGACCTTGTTGCCGGTGAGGGGCCCCCAGGCGCTCAGCTTCTGAATGGTCATGCCATCATCGCCACCGAACATGCGCAGGCTGATGAAGACGTAGTAGAAGAGCTGCGCAAACGCGAGCGTGATCATGATGAATGCGATGCCCTGCGTGCGAAGCGCAATCCAGCCAAGTGGTGCGGCAATGATTGCCGTCACCAGCAGGGCAAACAGCAGTTGCAACCCCCCCGACTCCATGCCCAGCGCCGAACCGATGCCCACCGCATAGGCACCAAAGCCGATATACATGGCATGCCCCAGGCTCACCATGCCGCCGAAGCCCAGCGCGAGATTGAGCCCCAGCGCGGCGAGTGCAAACACCAGAATGCGGCCGAAGAGCGTGAGCGGATAAACGCTGTCGATCAACCAGCAATAGACTGGCACCAGCGCAAACGCCAGCAGCACCAGCACCATGAGCGGAACCCGAAGGCGATGCATGATGGGTGTGCCCTTAGCCCTGGCGGCGACGGACCGGGAACAGGCCGTCGGGTTTGAACGCGAGCACCACCGCCATCAGAAGATAGACGCCGATGGAGGCAAGCGCCGGACCCACTGCATTGGCGACCGATGGGTCGGCGATATTTCGGAGCAGGGTGGGCAGATAAATACGCCCGAGCGTGTCGACCAGCCCCACGATCAGCGCGCCCAGAAACGCGCCGCGGATCGAGCCGATCCCGCCAATGACGATCACCACCAGCGTCAGAATCAGGATGCCATCGCCCATGCCCGGTTGCACCGAAGTGATGGGGCCGATCAGTGCGCCGGCGAGCCCGGCGAGCCCGCCGCCGAGCGCAAAGATGAACACATTGAGCCAGCCGATATTGACGCCAAGCGCCGACACCATCACACGGTTGCTGGCACCTGCGCGAATCAGCATCCCGATGCGGGTGCGCTCAATCATCCAGTAAAGGCCCAGTGCGACGATCAGCCCGGCCACCAGGATCACCAGCCGGTAAGCCGGATAGACGAAACCGAAAATATCGAGCGAGTCGGACAGCGCGGTGGGCGTGTCCATGAACACCGGTGCATTGCCCCAGATCCAGCGCACCAGCTCATTACAGAAAATCACAATGCCGAAGGTGGCGAGCACCTGGTCGAGGTGGTCGCGCCGATGGAGCACCGAGAGGCCCAGCCGGTCAGCCGCGGCCGCCACCAGGAACACCCCGACCGTGGCGACCAGCACCCCGAGCAGAAACGACTGGGTGAGCGCAAAGGTGGCGGCTGCGAAGTAGGCCCCCAGCATGTAGAGCACGCCGTGCGCGAGGTTGATGAAGCTCATGATCCCGAACACCAGCGTGAGGCCGGCTGCGAGCAGAAACAGCAGGATGCCGAACTGCAGTCCGTTCAGAAGCTGGGCGATGAAGAGGCTCATGCGCGTGGACGGTGTGACCGGGCCGACAGGGCGGCGGTGGTTGCGCGGCTGCGCGGGTTGGGGGCGGTGGGACCGACCAGAGAGAAGGGGCGGGCCGCAGTCGACCCGCCGTTAACGCGAAACGCTCGCCTGCCTTACTTCAGCGGGCACTGTGACACATAGGCGTCAGCATGCGCTTTGAGCGGTGTGGCGATGGTCTTGAGCGAGACCTCGCCCGTGCTGTCCTTCGCCACCTCGAATACATGCATGCTCTGGATCGGGAAGCCGTTGGTGTTGATCTTGAAGTCGCCGCGAAGCGATTTGAAGTCGGCCTCGCGAAGCGCTGTACGAAGCGCCGCCTTGTCAGCCACCTTGCCGCCGGTTTTCTTGAGCGCGCTGTCAAGGAGGAGCGCTGCGTCATAGGCCTGAGCTGCATATTGCGACGGGATGCGCTTGTATTTGGCGCGGAAGTCAGCCACGAATTTCTGGCTGACCGGGTTATCGAAGTCAGGGCCCCAGAATGTGCCCGACAGCACGCCGAGTGCGGTGTCCTTCAGCGCCGGCAGCGTTGAGCCGTCAGTGGTGCTGGTGGAGAGCAGCGGCACCTTGCCAAGTGCACCCGCCTGACGCATCTGCCGCACGAATGCAACGCCCATTCCGCCCGGATAAAACACGTAAAGCGCGTCGGGCTTGGCGGCCATCATCTGCGCGATTTCGGCGGAATAATCAGGCTGGTTGAGCTGGGTGTAGACCTCGCCCACCAGCGGCGTGGAGTAGAAGCGCTTGAAGCCGGCCACGAAGTCTTTGCCCGCCTGATAGTTGGGCGCCATGACGTACACGCGTTTGTAGCCTCGGTCGGCGGCGAATTTGCCCATCACTTCCGACTGCGCGTCGTTCTGCCAGGAGGTAAAGAAAAAATTCTGATTGCACTGGGGGCCAGCGAGCGGACCCGGGCCGGCATTCGAGCCGATAAAAATCATGTTGGCGTCGGCCAGCGGCTTGGCTACCGCCATCATCACATTGGAGAACGTGACGCCGGTGATGAGATCAACCTTGTCTTTTTCGATGAGCTTCTGGATGGCCTGAACGCCCACGTCGACCTTCAGTTGATCGTCTTCCTTGATGACCGTGATCTGCTGACCGCCCAGCCTGCCGCCGGAATGTTCAATACCCAGCATGAAGCCGTCGAATTGGTCTTGGCCGAGCGTGGCGGCCGGGCCGGACATGGTGGCCATGAAGCCAATCTTGATCTGGGCGGTGGCCGCCGTGGAGAACGTGAGGGCGGCGAGTGCCGTGGCAAGGCCTGCCAGGCGCAGCGTGCGTTGGATCATGTCGGGTCTCCCTGAAGTGGTTCGAGTGGCCTGATATTAACCGATTGACCCTTGTGGTTAATCGAGTGGCAAGCACGGAATGCGGCGCTTGCGGGGGCCCGGTGCCAACGGCTACGGGATTACCCGAGCCAGGTTACTCGGGTTCGATTCGCGCCTCGCGCATCACCTTCGCCCATTTGCTGCGCTCGCTTTTCATGAAGCGGTCGAGGTCGGCTGAGCTACCGCCGAAATCAAACATGCCGAAGCCGCGCATGCGCTGGCCCACGTCAGGCTGAGCCAGGATGGCGTTCAACTCGCGGTTGGTGCGCTCAATGACCTCCGCAGGGGTGCCCGCCGGCGCCACGATGGCAAACCAGCCCACCGCCTCGAATCCCGGCAGGGTTTCGTTGACTGTGGGAACCGACTCGAAACCAGGCACCCGATTGCGTGCGGTGACGCCGATCACCCGCAGCCGGCCGCTCTGGGCATAGCTCGACATGGCGGGAATGCTGTCGATGTAAAGGTGAGTGAGGCCAGCCACGGTATCGGCGGCCGCCTGCTGGCTGCCTTTGTAGGGCACATGAACCATGTTGATGCCGGCGGTGGCCTTCAGCATTTCGCCGCTGATGTGTGAGAGGTTTCGCGAGGCCGAGGTGGCAAACGAGAGTTTCCCTGGCTCGGCGCGCGCAAGCGCAATCAGCTCGGCCATCGTCTGGGCCTTGAGCGTTGGCGTGACTGCAAACATGAAGGGGCTGACCCCGATGCTGATTACCGCTGCGAAATCGCGGTCGGCATCAAACCCTGTGCTTTTGAATGTGTACGGGTTGATGGCAAGCGTGGAGGCCTGTCCGAACAGGAAGGTATAGCCATCGGGCGCAGCGCGCGCCACCGTTTGCGCAGCGATGTTGCCCGCCGCGCCGGGGCGATTGTCGATGATGATCTGCTGGCCGAGCGCAGCCGAGAGCTTGTCTGACAGCATGCGCGCGATGATGTCGGGCGCCGATCCTGCGGCCGACGGCAGCACCCAGCGGACGGGCCGCGCGGGCCAGGCCTGTGCCGACGCGAGCGGGCTGGCCGCAGCCGCCGTGAGGGCGGTGAAAGCCTTGAGCGCGCGCCGGCGCCCTCGCGATGG
>JAGWXN010000269.1 GCA_018969885.1 Betaproteobacteria bacterium
AGGGACCGGTGAACGAGCGCGATCACAGGATGCGCCTGCGTCCCGCATCGAACCGACACCCGATCGGCGTTGGCGTACGCCTGCGCCTGCGCGAGCCGGCTCACCAGATCAGGCGGGAGAAGCGGCGTGTCGCAGGGTACGCAGACAAGCCATGGGGTCTGGATCGCCATCAGCGCGGCGTGTACGCCGGCAAGCGGTCCGGGGCGATCTGGAATACGGTCTGCGATGACGCGTAGCGACAATGACCGCCAGCTGGGCTCGTGGGGGTCAGCGTTGATGATCAGGGAGGAAACCTGGGGCTGAATTCGATCGATCACATGCTCGATCAGGGGGCGGCCGCGAAACGCGGTCATTGCCTTGTTGGTGCCGTGGCCGTCGGCGCTCATCCGGCGTCCAAGACCGCCGGCAAGCACGACACCTGTCACCTCTGCAGCAACCGGCGCCGCTGACACGCGCGCCATCATCAGCCGCCGATGTAGGACATCTCGATACGGCGTAACCCGGCTGTCTCGTCAGACCTGATTTCGGAGTAGCGGTCGTCGCGCAGGGTCCAGAGGTGCGCAATTGCAGCACTAATCTGCTCGTCGCCGTAGTTGCCACGAAGCAGTGTGCGCAAATCATGTCCCTCGGTGGCGAACAGACAGGTGTACAGCCGGCCTTCGGTGGAAACGCGCGCACGCGTGCACTCTGCACAAAAGGGTCGGGTGACCGATGAAATCACCCCGACCTCGCCTGCGCCGTCAACATACCGCCAGCGCTCGGCAACCTCACCGCTGTAATTGGGATCAACGGGCACCAGGGGGAACGCCTCGCTGATGCGGGCGATGACGTCGCCCGACGGAACCACCTCATCCATGCGCCAGCCGTTTGAGGCGCCGACGTCCATGAATTCGATGAAGCGAAGAATGTGTCCGGAGCCGCGAAAATGCCGGGCCATGGGCAGGATTTCGCTGTCGTTGACGCCGCGACGGACCACCATGTTCACCTTGATCGGTGTGAGTCCGGCAGCTGCGGCCGCGTCGATGCCAGCAAGCACATCAGAGACCGGGAAATCAACGTCATTCATTCTCCGGAAAACCGCATCATCGATGGCATCCAGGCTGACCGTTACACGCTCAAGCCCCGCTGCTCGGAGTGATTTCGCTTTACGCGCAAGGAGTGTGGCGTTGGTCGTGAGCGTCAGGTCGACTGGCGCGCCGGTGGGCGTACGCAGTTCGGCCAACATTTCGATCAGGTTTTCAATGCCGCGTCGAAGGAGCGGTTCGCCCCCGGTCAAGCGGATTTTTTCAACGCCATGGGCGACAAATAATCGCGCGATCCGGGTGAGTTCTTCAAAGCTCAGCAGCGAGGATTGGGGCAGGAACTGGTAATCGGTGCCGAACACAGACTTCGGCATGCAGTAGGTGCAGCGGAAATTACACCGGTCGGTGACCGACAGCCGGAGGTCATGCAAGCGCCGTCCGCGCCGGTCGGATAGCAATCCGCTGACGGGCGGGGCGTTGTCAGGAATGAAGGGCGCACGTGTCGGGTAGCGCGCCTCCGCGATGGGAATGATTCGTTCAGTCATCGGTACAAGCTCGTTGCCTCCCGATGGTAGCGGGCGCGCGTACAGGGCGCACGCATGCCCTGTACGCGCCCGCAGGAATCACTGACGCGTTTCAACCTGCTGCAACGGTTCACTGGCTACCTCGCGTCGCGGCGCGCGCTTGCGCACGGGGCGCGGTGCCACAGCCTCCGCGACCGGTTCGGGCTGCGCGGCACCGGGCGCGGTCTCCACCCACTGAAGGCCGGCTCGATTCACGATGGCCTCAAGGTCTTCACGTGCAGGCGCCGCCGGCTGCGGTTCAGGAGCTTGCGCTGGCGCGACCGCCTCGGGAGCTGCCGCAGCAGTGGCGACCTGTGGCCCCGGGTCAGCAGTCTGTAAGCTGACCGGTGGCACTGACGCCGCAGTGTCGACCGGAGCCACCGTGCCAGCCTCGGGGACAGGTGGCGGCGCGACGGTGTCCATCGCGGGTGCTGCGGCCGGGGCAGGCGATGGAGCGCTCTGGGATACCGGTGCGACAACCGACGCGGCTACGCTGACTGCCGATTGCACCGGAGCGGGTTGAGCAGCGGGCAGTGCGGCTGTGTCAGTAGTGGGTGCAGCGGGCGCCGAACTCGTGGATGCAGCCGGCTGCGGAACGGCCCCTGCGGCGGGCACCGAGGATGAGTCGCCAGCCGACCGCGTAGTGCTGGCGGCCTGCGGTTCATTCGCGGCGCCGGTGGATCCGACAACATCCACGGGCGAGCCATCGGCTTGGGTGATTGCATCGACGCCCTCACCACGTTCACGGCGACCCCCACGACGACGGCGCCCCCGACGACGAGATTCACCGTCGCCCTGTTCATCGACCGACTGTTGCAGATCCGCTGGAACGCTGCCCTGGGCAAGCTGCGGCGCAACGACGCCGTTGGCACCCGGCGTGGCAACTAGCCCGAGACTTGCGTCGGGCTGGGACTGAAGGCCGAGCGCTGTCACGGATGGGTCTGAGGTAGGACGCGGCGCCTGGCGGTCGCGCCGTGGTTCGCGTGCATCCTGTCCGTCGCGTGACTCCTGCCCTTCGCGAGGCTCGCGGCGATCCCGGCTTTCGCGGGACTCGCGGCCATCACGGCGGTCACGTCCATCACGGTTGTCGCGGCTTTCGCGACCCTCTCGACTTTCACGACCTTCGCGGTTGTCGCGGCCCTCGCGGTTCTCGCGACCGTCCCGGTTTTCCCGGCCTTCGCGGTTCTCGCGGCCTTCGCGACTCTCCCGGCCCTCGCGACTTTCACGACCCTCTCGGTTGTCGCGACCCTCTCGCTGACCGCGCCCGTCGCGCGATCCACCGTTCCTTGAGCCGCGACCATCACCGCGCTCGGAACGCGAGCGCCGCGATCCTTCCTCGGGGCGGGCATCCGCAGACGGCTGCGCGGCCGGTGCGGGGGCAGGCGGCGTGGCATGCGCTTCGTTGGCGGGCTTGCGTCTGAACCAGCCGAAAATCTTGCCCATCAGCCCGTCGGAACTGGCCGCTGGCTGCACGGGTTTGGCGGGCGCGGGCGCCACGGTAGCCGCTGCGGGCTCCTTGCGCTCTTCCCGCGGCGGCGCACTGGGGGGCGGAGGCTGGTCGGGGGTGACCGCCCGCACCGCGGCCTCCTGCTTGGGTTTGGCCGGCTCCAGGCGCGACTCGAAGTACGCGTTGTCGTCCGACGGCGCATCGGCGATGGAGTAGCTCGCGCGGTAGTTCGCCAGGCGGTCGTCGTCGTGCCGGACGCGCTCGAGGCGGTAGTGCGGGGTTTCCAGATTCCGGTTGGGAACCAGGACGATCTCAACCTTGTGCCGGGCTTCGAGCTTGGCCACTTCGGCCCGCTTCTCGTTCAACAGATACGTGGCCACCTCGACCGGTACCTGGACCCACACGGCTGCGGTGTTTTCCTTCATCGACTCTTCTTGCACCATGCGCAGGACATGCAGTGCCGACGATTCAGTGTCGCGGATGACTCCAGTGCCGGTGCATCGCGGGCAGGTGATGTGTGTACCCTCGTTCAGGGCTGGGCGCAGCCGCTGACGCGACAACTCCATCAGGCCGAACCGGGAAATCTTTCCGGTCTGAACCCGCGCCCGATCGTAATGGAGCGCTTCCTTCAGCCGCTGCTCGACCTCCCGCTGGTTCTTCGCGCTCTCCATGTCGATGAAGTCGATGACAATCAGGCCACCGAGGTCGCGTAGGCGCATCTGCCTCGCCGCCTCGTCGGCCGCTTCCAGGTTGGTGCGCAGCGCAGTCTCTTCGATGTCTGCGCCTTTGGTCGCGCGAGCCGAGTTCACGTCGATTGCGACCAGCGCCTCGGTGTGATCGATGACCACGGACCCGCCCGAAGGCAGCGGCACGACCCGCGAGAACGCCGATTCAATCTGATGTTCGATCTGAAAACGCGAGTAAAGCGGCACATCGTCGCGATAACGCTTCACCCGATTGACGGTGTCCGGCATGACATGCGCCATGAACTGGCGCGCCTGCTCGGCGATGTCGTCGGTGTCGATCAGGATTTCGCCGATATCTGCGGTGAAGTAGTCGCGGATCGCCCGAATCACCAGACTGGATTCCTGGTAAATGAGGAACGGCCCGGGCGCAGAACCGGCTGCACTCTCGATGGCAGTCCAGAGTTTCAGCAGGTAGTTGAGATCCCACTGCAGCTCTTCGGCGTTGCGCCCGATGCCCGCCGTGCGGGCGATCAGGCTCATGCCAGCGGGGTGCTCGAGCTTTTCCATGGTCTCGCGAAGTTCCTGACGATCTTCACCCTCTACCCTGCGCGACACGCCGCCGCCGCGAGGATTGTTAGGCATCAGGACCAGGTATCGGCCCGCGAGTGAAATGAAGGTGGTGAGGGCCGCGCCCTTATTACCACGCTCTTCTTTTTCCACCTGAACGATGAGTTCCTGCCCTTCGCTCACCGCATCTTGAATGCGGGAGCGAGAGTCGGCCCCCGCCTTGAAGAACGCCTTGGAAATTTCCTTGAATGGGAGAAAGCCGTGCCGCTCTTCGCCGTAATTGACGAAGCAGGCCTCCAGGCTGGGCTCCACCCGCGTGATGATGCCTTTGTAGATGTTGCTCTTGCGGGTCTCGCGACCGGCGGACTCGATAT
>JAGWXN010000015.1 GCA_018969885.1 Betaproteobacteria bacterium
CCCGCCGCCTGCGTGATCCGGGCCGCCTTCGACACCACGCTGAGGGTGCCCACATCGACCGATACCGCCAGATTCACGTCATCGATGTTGCTAAGGGAGAGCGCACGGCTGACGAGCGTGACGCCTGAAGCCTGTGGCGCTGCCGCGATGTCGAGGTCAGCACCCGCACTGCCCTGAATCGACACCGTCGAGAGCTTGCGCACGCCGCCATCAGCGAGCTCGGTACCGATCGCGATCGTGTCAACACCAGTCAGCAGCAGCGGCTGCGCATCGCCCGCGAGGATCCCGCCTGCAAACAGGACCCGCGTCTGACCACCAGAGGCTGCACGGATCGCCACCGCATCGGTTCGTGCATCGCCCCGGAATGCCAGACCCAGGGCGAATTCAACCGAGTCAGCACCCTCAACAATCAGACGGCCGCCTGCGGCGAGCTCCACCGCCTGGCTGAACACCACCTTGCCACTCGCCCGGAGCGTGAGATCGCCGTCTATCCGTACCGCCCGGTCAAAGCGAAGGTTGACGGCATCGGTGACAGTGAGCGCCTCCAGGCGGGCATCGCCCTCGCCGCCAATCGACTGCTCAAAGACGATCGAACCGCCTGCCGCTGACAGCGTAAGCGCATCGTTGCCTGCGCTACTGCCGCGTACGGGCGTCTGGACTCGTACTGCATCGCCGTCAAATGCGGCAGAGGGTCCGGCCGACAATTGCACCGCGCCCGCGATCTGCATGGTGCTGCCCGCAAAGCTTGCGCCGCCGCCCAGCGTTCCGCTCGCCTGGGTTATTGCGATGACGCCCGAGCCGGCGGCAAAGGTGCTTTGGCCGGTCACGCGTACTGCGCCCGTCTGCGCCAGTTCACCGGCGGACGCCACCTGCAGATCGCCGCCGACGGTGACAGCGCCGAGCGAGGCGGTGGCCGCACTGGATAGCGCGAGCGAACCGGCCACCACCAGCTGATCGACCGCGAGCGTGCCGGCCCCGGTGGCGCGCAACGTGAGATCCGTGCCGCTGCCAGTGAGCGAGCCACCCGCATTGAGCGCCCCCGCTGCCTCGATGGTGGCGTCAGCGGTGGCCGTGAGGTTGATCCGAAGCGAATTGGCATCGCGCACCCGCGCCTCGCCCGCCACCAGTTTCAGCAGCCCACCAAAGTCATTGGCAGCCTGATCGAGCACGACCGACTGCCCGGCCGCTGAGAGGTCGGTCGCGCCCGTGACGGTGACCGCGCCGGTCTGGGTGACCGCGCCGCCCGCAGTCAACATGAGCCCATCACCCACCGAGATCGATCCCAGCGTGAGCGCGCCTGCGCTCACGAGCCTCAGGTCGCTGGCCGCGCCCACCACGACCGCACGCACCACCGTCAGGCTGGTCGCGCTCTGGATACGCACATCCTCGCTCGCCTCGATGTCGACCGACACCGACTTTATCGACTCAAGCTCGAGCCGGCCGCCCACCAGTTTCACCTGGCCAGCCAGATCATTGCCGGCCGCCGTCAGCGTCACCGCGCCCTCGCCCGCATCAATCGTGGTGGTGGCGCCGACCTTGAGCGTGGCGCCCGCGGTCTGCGTGACGGGTCCGGACGCATTGATGGCCAGCGCGCCGCTCAGCGTGAGCGCACCAAGCGCCACGCCCTGCGTACCCTTACCGGTCAGCGTCAGATCGCTGCCCGCACCCACCAGCGCGCCCGACACGGACAGCGCGCCGCTGCTGTTGACCGAGACATCGTCACTCGCGGACACCTCGAGCGTGAGGCCGCTCGTGCTTCGCAGATTGATCGTTGAACCCTTGGCCTTCAAGACGCCCGTGAAGCGGTTGGCATCCGACGCGAGCGTGATCGCATGGGCGCCCGCATCGATCGTCGACGCCGCACCCAACACCATCTCACCTGCCTGCGTGACTGCGCCCTTCGCAGTGAGCGCAAGCCCGCCTGCGAGTGTCAGCGAATCGAGCGAGACGGCCCCTTCACTCAAAAGCGCGGTGGTGCTCGCCGCACCGGTGCCCACGCCACGCACCACCCGGAGCGCCCCAGCGCTATCGATTTGCGTGGCCCCGCTCGCATCAAACCGGATCGCAAGTTCGTTATCGGCATCACGCACTGCGACGGCGGCGCCGGTCACGTTGACCTCACCCGCGAGGCGGTTACCCGCCGAGGACAGTGTCACCGCCTGGCCGGCTGCGCTGACGATGAGCGCACCGCCCACCGTGAGCGCACCCGACTGCGTGACCGCTCCGGTGCTGGTGAGGCCCACACTGCCCGCAACCTGCATCGCGCCGAATTCCAGGCCTCCCGTATCCGCGATGAGACCGTTGCCTGCGCCGGTGATTGCACCACTCAACTGCAACACGCCGCCCGAGCGCGCATTCACTGCACCCGTTGCAGCCGCCGACAATGCCAGGGCATTGCGGTCGCGAATCTGCAGCGCTGCCGACTCGATGCTCACCGGTCCACCAAAATCATTGCCCGCCCGGTTCAGCACCACCGACTGCCCGGCCGCACTCAAGGTGGTCGCACCCGTGATCGCCCAATCACCGCTCTGGGTGACCGCACCGGCACTACGGAGCCGCGCCTCGCCGCCCACCGTGAGCGTACCCGCTGAAAGCGCCGCATGGCTGCGCGCATCGAGCGTGCCGCCCACCGTGGTCGTGCCCAGCGTCAGGCGCGCGCCCGCTGCCGGCGTCACCGTCAGATCGCTGCCTTGACCCGTGACCGAGCCGCTCAGCGTGATCTCGCCCGCGGCCTCCACCACCGTGTCGCCGCGCAGATCGAGTTCGATCGCAAGCGGCCCGCTATCAACGATCCGCGCCGACGCGCCACCCAGCTTCACCGACCCGCCGAACACATTGCCACTGTGGGCCAGCGTGACCGCTGCGCCCGTGGAGCGGACCTCGGCGGAACCTCCCACCGTGATCGCCTCCAGGCCCTGCGTGATCGCACCGGCCGCCGTGAGCGTGAGGGTCCCACCGATCTGGACCGAGGTGAGCGCCACCGCGCCGCCCGCGACCACGGTGAGATCGCTGCCTGCCGCCGCCAACGGCGCACGAAGATCCAGCGCGCCACCGGTCTGGATGCGGACATCCCCGGGGCTCGCCAGCCGGACCGCGACCGCCTGACCACCGACTGTGGTGAGCGTGAGGTCGCCCCCCGTGCTTGGCCGGACATCGGCGCTGCCCGTCACGGTGAGTGTGAGCGCGGTCGTGTCATGCACCGCCACCGCACCCGTGGATGTTGCCGATACCGCGCCATCGAACCGGTTCGCGGCATGCGTCAGCGTGACGGCGCCGCTACCGGCACTGATCGCTGATGTGCCACCGACCGCGAGCGCACCGGTCTGCGTCACCGCGCCGCCGGCGGTTACCGCGAGCGCGCCTGCGATGCTGCTTGCTGCAAGCGTCGACGCGCCGGTCGACGTGAGCTGCAAGTCGCTTCCCGCGCCCGTGACCGTCGCCGTGACCGACAGCGCCCCGCCGCTTGCGAGCGAAGAATCGCCGCGTGCGATCAGCACCACGTCCAGGTCATCGCTATCGCGTAGCGAAACCGATGCGCCCTCAGCGCGCACCGCGCCGCCGAACACATTGTCCGCAGACGCCATCGTGATGTCGCCGCTCGCCGTAAGACCCACCGCACCGCTCACGCGAAGCGAGGCGCCCGCGCCTTGGGAAATTGCACCCGCCGTTGCCGCTGCGGCAAGCGTGGCCGCACGGATCTGGGCATCGAGCTGAAGCGACGTCGCGCTAAGGATCTGAAGGTCGGCCACATCGAGCTGCGCGCTGGCGCGCCCGCTCACCGGACGCAGCGCGAGCGCCGCCCCCGCGAGGCCCTGAATCGCAAGATCATCCAGAACCAGGCGACCGTTTTCGACCCGGATCTGCGGCGCGAACGTACCGATGCCAGCAAGCTCGAAGCTGTTGCTGTCGCCCGCGAGGACCCCCGCCGCAAAGCTCACTACGCTGCCACCCGTGCGGGCGGAGGTGATCCGGATGGGATCGGCATACGCCGGGCCGCTCAACGCGATGCCCGCAGCAAACCGCACCGCATCCGCGCCATCGATCCGTAGCGTTGCGCCCGGAGACAGGCTGAGCGTGCGGGCAAAGCCGACCGAGCCACCGATCGAGGTGATGTCGAGGCTACCCGACACGGTTGGGTCAATCTCGAGTTCACCCCCCGCGCGCACCGTGAGGTTGCCGCTCGCGCGCGCGTCCAGGCGGAGCGCATTCGTGTCGGCCACGCTCACCGCGCCGCCCACCACCGTCACGCGACCGCCAAAGTCGTTGTCTGCATTCGAAAGCGCGACCGCCTGGCCGGCGGCGCTCACCTGCGTGAGTCCACCCACCGCGAGCCAGCTCGTCTGACTGATTCCAGCGCCGTCGGTGGCCACGTTGAAGTCGCCCGTCACCGAGACGCGGCCCAGGCTCACTGCACCACCGGCTGCAGGCACCAGCGTGAGGTCGCTGCCGCTGCCGCTTACCGTGGCGCTCAACGTGATCGAGCCGCCCGCGCGAACGTTGGCATCGGCACTCGCCGCCAGTACAGCAGAAAGTGCCGTGCTGTCACGGAGCACGATCCGACCACCGGCCGCATAGACGCTGCCGCCAAACACGTTGGCTGCGTCATCGAGCGTGATCGCGGTTTCAACACCCAGCCGGTTCTGCGCGGCATCCGCCACCGCCGCCCGGTTCAGCTGCAGGCGTTCAACGCTTGCCGAGAGCACTGCCTCACCAGCCGGCACCGTGTAACGGAAAACCTTGGAGGTGGGTGATGACGCGGCCGCGTCGTAGCGCGCGCTTGCACTGCGCGCGCCCGCGTCGGTCTGGAGCGCGAGATCAAGGCTTGGCGCCCCGCTCGCGGTATCGATCGCAGTCGCTTCGCTAAACGCGAGCTTGAACACCATCTCGCGACCCGCTTCGTAGCGGCCCTCTGCCGGCACATCGATCCGGCTGATCGCAGGTACCGTGCGGTCGATACCGGAGGCGGCAGGCGCGCTCCCCACCTGGATGAATCCTTCGCGAACCAGCATCGCGCCGCTTGCGCTCGCGACGCTCAGCCGTACCGCGCCGCTGCCTGCGAGGCGCGACAGATCCACGCCCGACACGGTCCAGCCGCCGTTGGCGACCACCGCATTGCCCACCACCGATGCCCCCGCGGAATCGGTAAAGCGCACGGTGAGGCTACCGATGCGGTTCCCCGCAACATCCGTCAACGCCGCGCTGTTGAGGCGAAGCGCCTGCACCGCCGCCGCGCTCACCGTGGTGCCTGCCGGCACCGTGTAGCGGAACATCTTGGTGGTCGCCGACGACTGGAGAGCCAGGTATTCAGCACGCGCCGCCTGCGAACCGGTTGCGGTGGTGAGCGCCAGCTCGAGCTCCGGCGAGCCCGCAGACGTGTCGACCGTGACCGCCTCGCTGAAGCGCACCGCGAACATCATGGTGCGGCCCGCCGCATAGACGCCGGCTGCCGGTCCATCGACACGCGTGATCTGCGGGAACACCGTATCGGTTCCGGTTTCAATCGGCGCGTTGCCCAGGTTGAGGAACGCTGCCTGCTCATAGCGGGTCGCCGCCGCGCCGGTGATGACCAATCGAACCGGACCGGTTTCGGCAAGCGTAAACAGGTTGATGCCACTTGCAGTCCAGGCGCCATTGCTCACACTGACGGTGCGCTCAACGCTCTTGCCGGCGGCGTCAGTGAAGGTGAGCGTGAGCGTACTGCCGGCTGCGGCCGAGGCCGTGCCCGACAGATCGATCGCATTGCGGCTTGCCGAGGTCACCCACCGGCCTTCCGCCCAGTTGACCGCAATACCAGCCGCCGGCTGCACCACTGCATTGGCCGAACCGCTGCCTGACGCACCGAGCACAATCCGCTCGACCGTCGCACCGGCGAGCGCAGACACCGTGCCGCTCGCGGAGATCGCACTGCGATCGGAGGTGGCTACCCAGCGTCCTTCGGCCGTGCTCAGCTGGATCTGCGGTGCATTCTGAAGCAGAGCCGGATTGCCGGTGAAGCTCAGCTGCTGGCCTTCGATCCGGGTTTCACCCGCCACCGACAACGCGCCGGTCTGCGTGATCGCACCCGAGCTGTAAACCGTGAGATCACCCGGTACCGCGCCGATCGCCCCCAGCGTCACCGCGCCACCTGCGAGCGCGATCAGGGTGAGGTCACTGCCCGCACCGCCAATCGACCCCGCGACCGCCAGATTGCCGCCCGCCTCCAGCCGCATGTCGCCCACGGATGTGAAGCGACCCGCCATCGCATCGCCATCGCGTACGGTGAGCGCGCCCCCCGCGGTCGCGGTGACATTGCCACCGAACCGGTTGGCGCCCGCAAGCGAGATCGCGCCGGCCGCGGTAAAGCTCGGTGCGCCAGAGACCACCATCGCACCCGCAGCCGACTGGCTGATCGCGCCCGCGCTCGAACTCACGCTGAGCGCAGCGGCAGTAAGACTCGCATCGAGCCGGACGTCGCCGCTGTGCGTGATGATGAGCTGCTGTGCAGCAAGCGCGGCGCTGGTGCGGCCGAGCGCGGGCTCCATCGCAAGCGCACGCCCCGCTGCGCCCGTGATCGCCACATCGCCCACCACCAGGCGGTTGAGTGCGGTATCGAACCGCTTTGCGACCGCGAATGACTGGACGCCCGACAGCTTAAAGCTGTTGGTGTCGCCCGCCAGCAGGCTCGCGCCGAAAACAATCGTGACATCGTCATTGGCGGCAGGCGTGATCGAGATCGGGCTTGCGTGCGCATTGGCACCGCCCGCCAGACGGACCCCGCGGTTGAAGATGACCGAGGTCGCGCCTTCGACCACCAACCGGCCATTGCCGTAAATCACCAGCTCATCGGCGAAGGTAATGGTGCCGGTCGCCTTGATGGTGAGATCGCCCGCCACATAGACGCGGTCCTGGAAGTTGACGTCCACCGCTTCGGTGATCCGTATTGCCTCGAGATCAATGATCCGGTTGACGGTGAGGCTGAAGCCGTCACCCGAGCCCGTGGTGTCACCCAGACTGGATCGCGAGACGGTGAGCACATCACCCGAGACATAGCCGCCACCCAGCGATTCAAGGCTCACGGAGGTCACAACGCCGTCCGTCACCACGAGATGCGCGGTGGCGCCTGCACCGCTGCCGCCCAGGAGCGGAACACTGCTGTAGATGCGGCCGACCGATGCGGTGGGCTCAACGCCCGCCGCGCTCGGTGCAAGCAACACCGATCCGCCCGAGGCCTTGGCGGAGGCGAGCTTGGCGCCTGCCGCCGCACCGGTTGCACGCGTGGTGAGAAGCGCCGCGACCTTGGCGGCGATGTTGGCCTGCACCTGCTGCGAGGTGCCCGTGCCGCCGCCCGTGCCGTTTGCACTCAGATCGTTGGCCACCACCGTGTAGACCACGTTGGCAGCCGCCACACCGCGCACCACCACCTGGTCGCCCGCGATGAAATCACCCGCCAGACGCAGGCGGAAGGTATCCCCTTCGGTGCTGAGCGTGATCGAGCCACGGCCCGCTTCGGTCGAATACCCGGCACCGCCCGCGAAGGCGAAGTCGCCGCTTTCGAGGCTGCTGCCGATGCCGCTACCGATCCGGCCCTGGAGGGTGATGTCGCCGCCCAGCGCGCGCAGGGTGAGCGAATCGCCCTCGAAGGCTGGCGTGCTCGGGTCATCGACACGGTCGCTGCCGTTGATGCGGCCGGTCACGGTCAGGTCGGGCAGGCCCACACTCACTACCCCGCCCGAGGTTAACGGAACAACGCTCGCAGTGACCGTGAAGTCGCCTTCGTTACCGGCCTTGAGGCCCGTGAATCTAATGCTGGTGCCACTGCCATCGACCGCGGCGCGGGCGCCTGAGGCCGGATTGGCGAGCAAGGCGGCCGACACCGTACGGAGCCGCGCCGCGATGTTGGCAAGCGACTGCGAAGCGGTCGCCGCGCCGCCACCGCCCTGACCATCCACGGTGAGGTCCGCCGCGGTGACGGTGAGCGTGATGTCGGTGGCGGCTGCGCCACGCACCACGATCATGTCACCCGCCGCGAAATTGCCCGACAGACTGAGGCGATATTCCTGCGCACCCAACACCGCGCTTCGGGCGGTATCGCCCGCGGTGAGCGTGACATCACCAAAGATGCGCAACGCATCGTTGATGTAGAGGCCCTCGGTCATCTCGAGCTCGGTTCCGCCGGGTGCGGTCCCGTCAAACTCGGTGGTATTGCCCGAGCCCTGCACCTCAGTCTTCGTGCCCTTGATCTTGCCGCCCACCCGAACCTTGCCGCCATCGCCCTGCGCCTGAATGACGAGCGGCGTGCTCATGGCAAGCGACGAGCCCGCGCCGCCGAGTGCCACGGGGTTCGAGCCGCCGGTCGCGCCCACCACCAGCACCGGAATGGCGCTCACCTGCGATGGATCGAGGCTCACGCCGCTTCCGCCGCCACCGCCAATCGAGATCGGCGCATTGGGGTCGGCGGGCTTGAGCTGCAGGCCCTGGCCCGCGTTTTCGGAGGCCATCTTTGCAAGCGCTTCGGCCGACAGCGCCCCATCGACTTTCTGCGCCGTCACCACCTGCGGGGCGCGATCGGCGGGAATCACCTTCGCGAGTTCAAACTTCACCGACGCCGCGGGCGTGGCCCTCAGCGCGGCTTCGCTCAGCTGCACCGCACCCGCAAGCGGATCGCGGATCGAACCGAACACCAGCTTGTAATAGCGGTATGGCGTGGCGTTGGCAAAGCTCAGCGCACTGCTTGCACCGCGGTCGGTGAGCAGATTGGTGGGGGCATTCCGGGTAAGTTCCACCCAGGCGCCGCTTGCCCAGGCCAGATCATCATTCGAACCGTAAACCGATACCGTCATCGGATCGCGACCCGGCTGATCGGCTGCGCTGGTGAGGACCAGCTCATTGGCTGCGGCGGCACTGCCCAGCGCCACTTTGAAGCCGGCGCCCGACTCGCCAATCCCGACATAGCGCGTGCTCGCTCGCCCATCGATCGCGCTCGACGCGCCGGTGGCGGGGGTGGTCTGCGGGACAGATACCTTCGCCTCGGCAATCTGCATCCGGCCGGCTGCGGCATCCCGCACGCCGTTGAAGATCACCTTGTAGTAGCGATAGGCCGTGCTGTTACTGAACATCGCATCCACGGTCGCGCCGCGCGTGGCGGGCAGATTGGTCGCCTGGTTCTCGGCGATCAGCGACCAGCCCGAGTCATTCCAGCCCAGGTCCGCGTTCGACCCATAGATGGTGAAGCTTGTCGGATCGCGCCTTGCGTCCTCACGCGAGGTGGTGAGCGTGAGCGACTTGGCCGCGCCCGGCTGCGCAAGAACGAACTTGAGCCCGGCGTTGAGGTTACCGAGCTCCACCTTCGGCTGCGCGGTACCCGGGGCGACATTGAAGGTCTGTAGCGTCGCACCGCTGGCCTTACTGGTCACGGTGAACTTGAGGCTCGATGCATTGCCCAGATAGACCAGACCATCGGTACGCGCAAAGTACGCGCCTAGCGCCGCCCGCGTGCCGCTGATTGCGCGCGCGGCGTCGCTGCCGTTGACGGCCACGCCCGGGGCGGGCTGCGCAAAGAACACGCCACCCTGAGAACCGACTTCGGTCACAGTGACCGTCAGTGTCTCGGTACCAGCGGTGGCCGATGACCCTCCGAGCGCCGCCGCTTCCTGCGCTGAGAGCAGCACCACCCGTGCCGCCGGCGCGATGAAGCTGGTGTCGGCGCGGCCATCGTTGGCCGCGGCCGGGCCCGCGTTAGAGGGCGACAGCACCGTGATTGGCGAGCCGCTGACCGAACTGATTGCCGGCAGCGCCGCCGGTGCGGGCGACGACGTGGCAGACACCGCCTGAAGCGCGACCGCCCCGCCGGCGTAGTTGAGAAGCTGGCCCTCGAGCGTCAGACGCTCCGAGACGTCGAGCGTAAGCCCGCCCACCACCAGATCGGATTCGATCGACAGACGCTTGGCCACGATCTTGAGCTTGGTTGCGCCCAGGTTCATGGGGAGCTTCGTGCCCTGCGCGTCGGTAAAGCCCGACAGCCGGATGATGTCACCCTGGATGACGAGCTGGCCAAGCGTGGCATCCCACCGCACATCCTCCACACCTGAAAGCATGCGGATCACATCCGGTGCGCCATTGACCCCAACGGCCACCCGGCCGAGCTCGACCAGCGTGCCCTGTCCAGTGGACTTCGCAGGCTGGGGCTTGAGCGCGAGCGTGAGCATGTCGTCGGCAAGCAGCGACCGTCCGCTCTCGATCTGATCTTTGAGCGTAAACGAGCGCAATGACCCGTCCGGCGATACGGTGTTGCCGAGGTTGATGAGCGTGCGATCCGCGCCCTCGGTGGCGGTGAGCGTGATCGGCGCTGCGCCCAGGCGGGTCATCGTGAAGCTGTCGGCTTTTGAGCCCAGCCGCAGATCATCCAGTGCGAACTTGCTGAGCCGCATGCTGGTGCCGCTCGGGTCCACCACTTCCAGACCCGAGCCGTTGAACACGGCGTTGATCGCACTTGGGCGCGTCACATCGAGCGTAATGGCCTGCTCACGCACATTGGTGCCATCGTCGACCCGCATCAGGAGCGTGCCGGGCGGCTGAGTGAGCACCACCACACCGCCAGTCGCGGTCGCGCGCACGGCGAGCGAGCCCGCCGGATCACTTTCCAGCGACTCAAAGCGGAGCACGCTGCCCACGCGCGAAATATCGGCGCGCAGCCCTTGGAGCGAACCGGCCTGCGCGGCGATCCGCGCGGCGATGTTGGACGCCGCCTTGTCTGCGCTCGCCGGGCCGCCCGTCCCGTCGCCATTGACGGTGAGGTCCCGCGCCTCGACGGTGAACAGCAGATCGGCTTTCGCGATGCCCGCAATCCGAACCGTGCTGCCCGCAGCGAAGTCACCCTTCAGCGCGAGCGTGAACACATCGGTGGAGGTGAAGGTGAGATTGCCCGGCCTGGACAGGTAGTCGGCGATCGTGTCGGACGTGCCAGTGATCGAGAACGACTCGGCGGTGTTGCTTACCGACACGCGCGGCAGGGTGATGCTTCGATTGACGCTGAGACGATCAGCCTGCGATCCGGTCACCTGAATGCCAAGCGACTGAGCGTTGCCGTCATAGAACACGTTACCGGCGGTGCCAAGGTAGCTCTGAAGCGCAGTGAGCGAGCCCTTCACCACCGCGCGTCCAGCGGTCGAGGCCGGATCGATGGTGATGCCCTGCGCCGGCCGCAGCGACAACTGGCCAAACGGCAGGTCAGCAAGCGCCGTGGTGCCCGAGCGCAGCGACACCTCGGCGATCTGCATCGCGCTCGCCTTGCTCGCATCGCGCACGGTGGGGAACAGCACCTTGTAGTAGCGGTAAGCAGTGGGCTCGCCGCCCAGCGCCACCGTGGTGCTCGCGCCGCGCGCGGGCGCCGTCGCACCCACCGCACCGAACGTGTCGCCGCTTGCGATCTGCTTCCAGCTGCCCGAGCCCCAAGCCGCCGAATCATTCGAGCCGTACAGCACAAAATTAACCGGGTCACGCTCGGGCGCATCCGCGGCGGTCGTGAACACCACCGAGGTCGCGGCGAGCGGCACCGGATAGCTGAACACCAGACCGGTATGGGTCTTGTGATAGTTCAGGTACTTGCTGCCAGGTTTGCCGTCGACCGCATTGGCCGCACTTTCGTTGGCCGGCGAATTCGCCCGATCAGGCCAGGCGTTGGAGGCGCCTGCCACCGAAACACCCACTGCGGGCACGGTCACGGTCGCGGTCAGCTGATCGGGCAGGCGAGCGGGCACCACACGATCGGCTGCGAGCACCGTCACGGTCCGATCGTCGTTGAGCAGATAACCGAGCCGCGCAAAGCTCGTGCCATCGTAGCCCGTGGCGACCCCAAAAATGTTGGTGCTTGTGATGTTGCGCTGCTCGTACTGGCGCAGCTCGAAGTAATAGCGCTTGCCCGCAACCAGCGGCACCGCCTCGCTCCGGGTCGAGCCGCTTGCTTCAGCGTCTTCGGCGAGCTTCACGAATGACGCACCAGTGGTTGCGCCACTGCCTGAGGTTTCAAACCAGAGGCTTGCCCGGTCATTGGCATCGAGATCAAAGGTGTAGCTACCGCTCACCTCGGGCACGAACCAGCCCGAAAGCATCTGCCGCGCCTGGCCGTTGTTGTCGATCTGCGGATAGCCAAGTTCGACCGCGCCCGACCGGAGTGCGAGACTCGCCGACGGGCCCGCCTCGGCGCTGCTGACAAAACCGTTGCCGCCTGGATCGGCCGTGTAGGACACACCGGGCACCAGCAGCCCGGGCAGGACCACATCGCGGTTCAGGCTCGCATCGAGGTAGCCGCCATCCGGCGGGAAGAAGGTCACGGTGACCAGGTTCGAATCGGCATCCACCACCGCGCTGCGATCAAAGACGATCTGCGTCGGTTCTCCCGCCACAGCGCCGATCGCATCAGGCACCATCAGGCTGGGCGCTGCGTCGACCGGTGTGACCGGCATCACATAGAGCCGGTTGTTCTGACCCGCCGCAAACAGCGTCTCACCCGTGGCATCGAGCTCAGCCGCGCTCCAGTCAATCGACTGAACGGCCACGCCCAGCTGATCCATCGGGCGCCATGTCGAGCCGGCATTGGTCACCACCCAGAGTCCGCGACCCTTGCCGGATGCCGCGGCTGCGATCACCTTGCCATCGCCGGAAACACTGACCGCCGTCCACTCGCCCGTGGCGGTGGAAATCTGACGCCAGGCCCAGTCGATCTGCGAGGTATCGGCGATATAGACATGCCCGCCCTGGGCGGCCGCCACCAGCACGCGCCCGGTCGAATCACTGTCGACCGAGACCCAGTTGGCATTGACGGGCAGCCCGTTCATGGCCTCGGTCCAGGTGATCGCACCCGTCTCTGCCACCACCGCGGTGTACAGGCGGTTGCCCGACGCGCCGTTACCGGCTGCGCCCGCTGCGGCCACCAGGCGAGTGCCGCCTGCGTCCGTCGCGATATCGCTCCAGTTGACAGAGGGCGCGCCGGCCTGCGCCGACCAGTCGATTGCGCCCGCTTCCAGGACGCGCACCTGCGTCGCCGTATCGCGCGTGCCCTGGTCGTTGCGATTGTAGAAATAGGTTTCGCGGCTGGCGACATCGGCGACCAGCAGGCGGTTGCCCGCAATCACTGCCGAGGCGCTGTAGTTGTCACCGAGCGTGAGCGTGTTCTGCAGATCGAGATCGATCGAAGGCCGCGCGAAATTGATCGTGTAGGCCTTGTCGACGTCCATCCGGCCCGCACCGAGCGGCACCGCCGACACGCGATCGACCGCGAGCTTGCCTGCTCCCACGAAGATCGCGCGCGAATCGAGCAATCGGCCACTTGCGACGCTCACTGTCGTCATGGTGAGCGAGGTAGCTGCACCCGCATAGCGGATCGCATCGGCCTGCCCGAGATACGCCGAGAGCGCCGACCAGGTTCCGGTGACGGTACGTGCGGTCTCGTTGCCACCGATCGTGATGCCGTCGGCTTGCTTGGCGATGATCGAACCGCCCGCCGTGCCCACGGTGGCGAAGCTGACCGTCAGCTGCTCGGGCGCGCTACCCAGCCAGGTGGCGGGCAGAACCTGTGGCGCGGCCTCGGTCGCGCGGCTCACACCGACCTGGACAAAGTCGCCGCCGCTACCTTCCTTGTGCAGCAGCTCGAACCGGTAGAGCCGGCCCTTTTCGAGCGTGATCGCTGCGGACTTTTGCGACGCGTTCCGGGTCCAGTTGCCCTGGCCGGCTGCGCCCTCGAGGAACGCCACACGGGTGAGCGTGCCAGTGCCCGTACCGCTGGTGTCGACCCACAGCTCGGCCGAATCATCGGCTGTCACCCAGAGGCGATAGCTGCCGCTGTCGGGCGGCGTAATCCAGCCCGAGAGCCGTTCGCCGTAGTTATCGCGATTGGGTGAGAGCTCGAGCTTGCCGCTGGCACGTTCGATCGAACTGGGCGCGCTGGCATAGCGCGCGTTGCCGGTCAGATCGACGACCCGCGTGCCGCCGATGTCAAGCCAGCGCTCCACGCGGAAGCTGCCCGCTGCGATGGGTTCGCCCGCCAGCGGCGTAGTGCCGATGGGGACGGTACGCGGCGCCGGCGCCTCGGCGCTCACCCGGATCGACAGCTGCTGTCCATTGGTGAGCGCGGTGATGTTGCCCGGGGTGCTGAGGAAGGCCTGCAGCGCATGAATTGATCCGGTGAGGACACGCGCCGATTTGATGCCAGAGACCGTCACACCCGCAGGCGGTGCCGCGAGCTCGACCGCTCCGTACGGAATGGCCTCGATCGACTGACCTTCGGACAGGAGGGTGGCCTCGGACAGGTGGACAAGTCGTCTGCCATCGGCCGTCACGCCCTTGGTGTCAGTGAAGACCAGCTTGTAGTGACGGAAGCTGCTGCTCTTTTCAATCGCCAGGGTACTCGATGCACCACGCTCGTTGCCAAGACCGGTTGCGCCCTCGCCGATCAGCGCCCAGCCCTGCGCGTTCCAGTCACCGCTCGCATTGGAGCCCCACAGCTGCCAGGACTTGGGATCCCACTGCCAGTTGTCATCATTGGTCCGCGTGACCAGTCGCAGTTTGTCCACCGGCACGGGCTGCGGCGCACTGAACACGAGACCGCTGCCCGGGCCATCCAGGTTGAGGTATTTGGTTCCCGTCTTGCCGTCGATCGCGTTCTGCGCGCCTTCGCCCGACGGCGAGTTGGCGAGCCCGCCCGCGGTATTCGAGCCCCCCACGACCACCACGCCACCAGCGGGCGCGGACAGCGTCACCGTGGCCTGCGTCGGCATATCGGCGACATACCAGCTTGCGGGAACCGGCTGAATCGCGGTTGAGCCCGCTCGCGCAAAGCCGATCCGGACATAGTCGCCACCACCGCCTTCCTTCAGCAGTGCTTCAAACCGATACAAGCGCCCTTTCTCAAAGCTGAGGTTGGCGGACTTCTGACCCGCGGTCTTGGTCCATTCGCCTGAGCCGACCGCCCCCGTCACCTGCGAAACCCGGGTGAGACTGCCCTGTCCCGAGCCCGAGGTGTCGAGCCAGAGTTCAGCCGAATCGTCCGCGGTCATGAACAGGTTGAAGGCGCCGCTTTCGGTCGGTGCGAAATAACCCGACACGCGTGCGCCGTAGTTGTCGCCGATGTTATTGACCAGCAGGCCCTCATTGCTCACCGCAACCTCGCTCACCGAGGAACTGCGGTTGGGATAGAGCGGCGAGCTGGTAAGCGCCGAGACCGCGGTGCCGTTGAGACTGTTCCAGACCTCGAGCGTGACCGTGCCCGTGGCAAGCGAGCTCGTGACTGGCACAGCGGTCAGCGCCTGGCTGCCTGCGACGCGGACCTGGAGCTGCGTCCCCACGCCCGTGAATTCAACATTGCCGACGGTGGTCAGATAACGGTGGAGTGCGTAGACATTGCCGGACAGCGTGCGGCTGACCGGGTCGCCCGCTAACGTGATGCCCTCAGCCGCCTTGGCCGCGACCGATCCGTAGGGCCTGGCCGACAACGCGCTTCCCTCGCCAAACAGCATCACATCGGCGATCTGCATGCCGGAGGCGCGTGCCCCATCACGCAGCGTCGGGAACACGATCTTGTAGAAGCGATACGCGCTATCGGTATCGATTGCGAGCTCGCTTGCCACGCGACGCGCAGTGGTAAGGCCCGTGCTGCCCGAGGCAATCTCGACCCAGTCATCGGCCGCCCAGTCGGCGGACTCATTCGACCCGTAAAGCACGTAGCTCATCGGATCGCGCTCGGGCGCATCGTTTGCGCTCACCAGTCGCAGGGTATCCACGACATACGCCTGCGGATAGGCGAACACCAGCCCCGTGCTGAGCTTGTCGCGATTGAAGTACTTGCTCGAGGCATCCCCATCGAGCACATTGAGCGGGCCCTCGCTCGAGGGCGAATTGGCCTGGCCACCCGCGGCATCCGAGCCACCGATCACCACCACGCCGCCCGCGGGCGCGGTGAGCGACACGGTGAGCTGCGTTGGCAGATCGGGCAGCACCCACTGCGAGGGCACCGGTGACACCGCCGTGGTGCCCGCCTTCGCATAACCGACCCGCACGAAGTCACCGCCCGAGGCTTCCTTCAGCAGGATTTCGAAGCGGTAGAGCTTGCCGCGCTCGAAATTGATCGAGGCCGACTTCTGCGACGGGAATTTGGTCCACTCATTGGCGCTGGTTGCGGAATCGAGCGAAGCCACCCGGGTGAGCGCACCTGTGCCGTCGCCTGACAGATCCACCCACAGCTCGGCCGAATCGTCGCCCGTGAGGAAGAGGTTCACCGCGCCAGCTTCCGACGGCGCGAAATAGCCGCGAATCCGCGCACCGTAGTTATCGCCCCCCGGGTTCACCAGGAAGCCGCCATTACCGCTCGCATCGACCGGCGCAAGCGCAATCTCGCGAACCGAGTTCGAGTTGTTCGGGAAATTCGCCGAGGTCTTGAGTGCCGACAATGCGGTGCCCGACAGCCCCGTCCAGGTTTCCACCGTGACCGCGCCCGAAGGCAGCATCGGTGCGAGCGTGACCGGATCGATCTCGTCAGTAGCCGCCCCCACCCTGACATCGAGGGTGCGCGCTTCACCCGAGAAGCGGATGTTGCCGGGCTGCGTAAAGTAGGCGTGGAGCGCCGGGAGTGAACCCGTGAAGGTGCGCTGGGTGGCGGTGCCCCCTACGGTCACCGCGAGGCCCTCGACCGTATCGCCCGTGATTTCGCCCGTGCCACCCATCGGCACACTCAGCGTGACGGTGAGCGCATCGGGCGTCTGACCGGCCACCAGCCAGCTGCCCGGCACCACCTGAACCGCCGTGCTGCCGGCCTTGGAATAGCCCACCTGCACGAAGTCGCTGCCAAAGCCCTCTTTGTGCAGCACCTCGAAGCGGTAGAGTTTGCCTTTCTCAAGCAGCACCGAGGCGCTTCGCTGGCCAGGGGTCTGAGTCCAGTTGCCGCGGCCCACCGCGCCCTCGACCGAGGCAATCTTCGCAAGCGCGCCTTCGCCCGTGCCCGAGGCATCGAGCCACAACTCGGCGGTGTCATCGCCCGCAATCCAGAGCTGATAGCTGCCGGTCTCAGGCGGCGTGATCCAGCCCGAGATGCGATCGCCGTAGCTGTCGCTGCGGCCGCTATAGTCGAACGCGCCGCTCATCTCGGCGAGGCGCGTCGCAGCAAGCGAGAATCCGCTACTCGAGAAGGTGAGATCAGAGACGCGGTTGCCCGCCAGATTTTCATAAAGCTCGACCGTGGCCGAGCCACCCAGGAAGGGTGAGCCCTGGAGGGCAATGGTCTGCGTGGTCTGCCAGGTCTTGCCGCCATCGCTCGAGCTCACCACGCCACCGCCCGCCACCGTGGCGACGATGGTCTCGCCGTCTTCGGAAATGGCCGCCGATGAGTAGTTGACGCCGGTGGGCGCATTCGTGGCGAGCGTCCAGCTCATCCCGCCGTCTTCAGACAGATAGATGCCACCGCTCGCCTCGCCACTGTCGGCAGAGGCGACCGAGACCGCGACCTGACGTGCGGGCGACAGTGCGATATCGGCCCAGCCCATGACCTCGGCCGTGGCCGCACCGACCCGGATCGTGCTCCGAACCGTATTGAGCGCGGCGTCGGCGCGGATCTCGACCGAGAGCTGCTCCTCGCTCGCCTCGCCCGCGAAGGTGTAGCGGACCTTGCCGGGCTTGGTGAAGAAGGCATTGAGCTTGTCGAGGCGGCCTGTGAAGACGCGTTCGGTTTCGCTGCCGCTTACTGCAACGCCATCACCGGACTGCGCAACGATCTCGCCGCTTCCCACCCGGAGCGTCACGCTCAGGTCTTCGCTGGTCGGCCCGCCAAAGGGCTTGCCGTAGAACAGCAGGTTGGAAGTGAAGCGGGTCTCACCCACCGGGCGCAGCGCGCCAAACTCGGTGGGAATCGAGACCGTCGGCAGATTCGCCGCAGGCCCGGTGAGTGCGAGCAGCGCCGCCGGCACACGGCCCGAGAAGTCGAGATCGGAGAGCTCTTCGTCGGTCTCACCCAGGATACGGTTCGATCCCACGGCACCCACGAACACATAACGGTCCAGCCCGCGGCCGCCCGTGAGGCGGTTGATGCCCGCCACCGCATACATCCAGTCGGCCCCTTCGCCGCCGAGGAGGGTGTTGGTACCCATGCCGCCCAGTAGCAGATCATCGGCCGCGCCGCCCGAGAGGGTGTCGTCGCCCGCGCCACCCACCAGGGTGACCGGTACCTGGCTGCGGCTCGCGTCCAGCGTGTTCTTGCCGCTCAGATCGACCACCGTGCCACCGCCCGTGCCGAGCAGGATGGTGTCGTTGCCGTCGCCGCCGCGCACATCAAAGGTGATGGTGCTGTCGAAGAGGCGGGTGGCATCGAACATGTCGTTGCCATCACCCAGGTCGACCACCACCTTCTTGATGCCGGTGTAGCGCGTCACAAAGCTGTCGAACTCGACATCGACTACGCCATTACCCATGCCGCTCAGAATGAAGCTCTCGCCACCATCGGCGGTGTTGAGCCAGAGCCGGTCGGCAGCGCGCGAGCCGGCGTTAAGCGTCAGCACGCCGTTATTCACGCTGCCCAGTGTCGGCTTGACCGTAGGCGCCTCGAGCGTGATCGCTGGCAGCGGCACGGTGAAGAGCTTGAAGGCCATCGTGCCCGTCAACAACGTATTGACCCAGATGTAGGGGCTGATGCCACCTTTGAAGGTGAGATCGAAGAGGTTGAACGGTCCACCCGGGATGCCGGTACTGATGTTGGTAAACGGAATGACGCCCGGATAGAGCATCATGGTCGTGACCTCGGACAGACGGATCCGACCGTCGCCCTTGTAGTTCACGCTCGTGATCTGGCCGTTGTCGTCCCGGACGATCGTGCCGCGCTTGATGTCGTTCAGATCCGCATCGACCTTCATCGAGATCGAGCCGCCGATGCCGCCCGACATCACGCCGGTGATACCGACGCCGCCCAGCAGACCGATTTCAACTTCGAGACCGAACTCAGGCTGCTCCTTGCCGCCCGTGCCCGCCACGAGCTTGCCGTTGCGCATCTCGGGTAGCGTCCAGTCATTCACATAGAAGCTGTCGGCCACATCGAAGAGGTTGCCGGTCTTCATCGCTTTCTGGATGCCGAAGGTGTCGACACCGAAGGACAGATCGACATAGGCCCGGGCACGACCGACCGCGCCCACATTGAGCGAAATCCAGGACAGCGGCGGGAACGGAATCGGGACGGTGGCGAGAATCTCCTGGAACACGAACTCGAAATCGAGGAGCGGGAGCTGATAGGTGAAGAGCGTGGCGTTGCCGCCCGAGAAAATCTTCGCCCAGTTGCCGATATCGAGCAGATACGGCATGAACTGCAGACCCGTCCGATTGACATTCTTCGTCTTGCCGCCGGAGGCGAGACTGGTGAGCGAGGCAATCGCATTGAAGACCGCGTTGTCCTTGCTGTCGGGCTCGGGCATGGCGAAAGTGGAGACGAACCGCACGTCGGACGTTCCCAGGCCATAGATGCTGCCGAGCGGCATACCGGAGCCGAGCGCGATCAACGAGCGCAGCTGATCCGGCATGTCGAGCGCGAACTTGACCGCATCGAGGAACGACCAGTCCATCTTCGGCAGGTTGAGCGTGGGCTTGGCCTTTCTCACGAGCTCGTAGATCACATCCAGGAGGCCGCGCAGCGTGGGATCGGGCGCAAGCCCCAGCAGCTTCCTTGGCGCATCGGTGAAGAGCTCGAGGCCGGGCACCGGCTCAGTGAGCGCGTAGACGATGTCGCGGAACGGCGAGACGATCTTGGCCACCTTCTCCGCGATCGGCATCAGGAAATCGGCCACTGCTGAACGGAAGTCGAGCCGCAGGTTTTCGACCGAGATCTCGGGGAAGCGAACCGTCTTGTCGGCGAGGCTCCAGTCCCAGCCCATGACCAGATCGGCCTTGAGCGCAGGCAATCCAAGCGCCGAGAGCGAGAGGCCCAGCCGCAGATCGGCCGAGGCCTTGAAGTCGACCGCCAGCTTGGAAACGGGATCGGAGAGCAGATCGGTCAGCGTGAGCCGGCGCTTGGCCGCATCGCCCTTGATGTCGATGCCGAGCTGACCGCGCAGGCCGCTCGGCTGGAAGCCCGCCGTGTCGGGATCGAGATCGGTATCGGTGACGCTCGCATTGAAGAACAGCAGCTTGCCCGAGCCCGCGAATGGCGTAATCACCGTCGGGTCGTTGGGCGAGCCGTCCAGATAAGCAAGCACGTCGAGCCGCAGCTCCGGCGTGGCGTCGGCGTTGGTGCTGAGGAAGAAGCCGTCGTTCACCGACAGGCCAAAGCCGAAGTCATAGTTCCACAACACTTCGAGGGCAAAGCCGCCATCCACCGCGAGGCTGAAGCCCGGCAGGTTGAGGTCGAGCGGAATGTCGATGCCGGTGCCAAGCACGCGGCCGCCCAGATCCATGTCGACCCGCACCGAATCCGCCTCACGAGGCATCTCCGCGCCCGGCGACCACGCTGCAATGCGATGACCCGCGACATCGTAGAAATCAATCGTGATGTCGCCCAGGGTGACGAGCTTGTCGCCGTTCGCGTCCTTGAGAATGCCCAGGCGGTCGTTGAACACCGCATAGAGCGCGTCTCGCATGATCTCAACGGTCTTGCCGGGCTCGTTCAGGCGTGCCCGCAAATCACCCAGCAGGCCGTTTCGAACCTGGCCGATCATTCCGCCCACTTCGGCGAGCTTGCTGCCCACCAGCGGCAGGTCAGCAACCAGGGCGTTTTCGAAGACGTCCTGCACCGAGCCCAAGGCAAAGTCCACACCATCGAGGACTGGGGTGGGGTCGTAGAGAATCTCTAGGAGTGACGGCGGCTTCGCTTTGAACACATCGAAGTCGGGCAGCTTCACAGTGAGTGCAGGCTGCGCCACCCCGCCAACGGTGAGCCTGGGGAATGACGGATCGTTGGCGAGTTCGCGCACGAAGGCCTCGAGCCCGCGGGTACCGTACACCGGATTGGTGGCGAGCCCCAGGTCGCCCAGACGGATCGTGCGCTTGCCAACCACGAAGGTGAGCGGCAGATTCACCGAGAAGCCACCCTCGGCCGCAACCTCGGGCGCGCCGTTCTTCAAGGTGACGGTGAGCGAGGCAGGCGCCTCGGTAACCGCTTCGACCGACCCGGTGGTGGCCTCGGCCGCCATGGCGGTGGCGCCTGCTTCGGCAGCGCCGTTCTCCGCCGCCGAAGCATCAGCCGACTCAGCGGCCGGGGCGTCCGCCACAGCCAGCTTGCCGTCGGCGTCAAACACCACCGTACCGCCATCGATCCCCACATCAAATGGTCCGGCCTTGAGCCGCAGGTCGATGTCCTCGGCCACCAGCCGCGCATCAAGCTTCACGCGTGTGCCTTTGCCGGTGGCTGCGTCAAAGTCAACGAGCTGCACAGGCGGGGCACTGGTTCCGGGCAATCCGATGCCAATCCGGAGGTCAAGTTTTGCACCCACCTCAAGACCGATTCGTGCCTCGCCCGATGTGTCGACCAGATCGAACAGCGCCTCGGGCACCTCGACATTCGGCGCCGCCATCGCAATCAGGTCAGCGAGCTGCAGATTGAGGCCAAAGTCGCCGGCATACGCCGCCTCGAGATTCACATCGATCAGGAGTTGCGTGGCGCCCAGCGAGAGGTCGAACAGGTCGGGGCTGATGCCCAGCGCCTCCTCGATGATCGCCTCGACCTGATCGAGCGCGGCGGCCGGCGTGTTGCCCGCGGCCACAATGCGCTCGAGGAAGACATCGCCCAGATCAAGGAGCTCGCCGAGTGACTTGTCGAGCACCGGCAGCGCCTGGTTGTAGAAGGGCTGATTGCCGACCACTTCGTCAATCGTGGCAAGCGCAAAGCGCAGGCCCTCGACGATGTCGCCAAAGCTGAGCTTGCTGAGATCAAAGAGCGACCCGACATCAGGTAACACCACGGTGACATCGGTCGCGCCGATCAGACCACCGGCGAGCGCCGCCGACCGGTCAAAGCCCAGGTTGCGCTCGCCGATTGCGCCGCCGCTGCCGTCTGCACGGACCACCGCCGGCGTGACATTGAACGCGCCCGCATCGCCGGCAAGCTTCGCAGTGAGCTTCACCGTGGCCGCATCCGACACCGCGGTCACCCGTGCGTCTGGCGTGCTGGTCACCAGCGTTGCGAGCCGGCCGGCCAGTACCGCGGCAAGAGGTGTCGTGGCTGTCGCCGCCGCCACATCCGCTGCGGTCACGGTGTAGGTCAGATCGACCGCCGAAATTCCGCCTAGGCGAAGGACATCGCCCGCCTTGAATTCGCCTGTCAAAGGCAGATCGGTGATCTGCTTTCTCTCCAGCCGCTTGGTGTCATCGAGGCGCGAGAGCATGGTGGGTGTGGACTCGAGCACCGAAACCGTGGCGAACCGGGTAAGGTCGGGCACGATGAGCGCGAGCTCGAGATCTGGCGCGATCGAGAAGCTTGCGCCCTTGCCGCCCACGAGCTTGAGCCCGCGCAGGCTTGCCTCGGCACTGCCACCCACATCGAAGCGCACCGCATTGAGGCCTTCGGTCGAGGCGAGCTGAGACAACGTAAAGCGCGAGTCACCGGCGGTCTGTTTGGTGGGATCGCGATCGAGCGCGAACTGCACGGCGGCATCGAGTTTCACACCGGAGTTGGTGCCCGCACCACCAGCCGTCAGCCCCATGAAGCCCAGCGTCGCCGCCACCTCGAGATCTTTGACCTCAAGATCGACATCGGCGCGTGCCCGCAGCGAATCGAGTGCCACCTGGAAGCGTTCGCCGCCGAGGGAGAGCAGCAGATCGAATCCGGCATCGACATCAACGTTGAGCTTGCCCTGCGCGCGGGTCGACAAACTGATCGGCTGATCCTCGCCAAAGCCCAGGTCGATCGGCGTATCGATCCCGACCAGGCGCTCGCGCAGCCTGAGCGGTATCCGGAGATCGCCCGTGGCGGCGTTATAGCTGACCGTGCCCAGCACCGGCGAATTCTTGAACCCTTCGTTGAAGGCGGCCACGAACTCATCGATCGTGCGAATGTTCTCGCGCCGCTCATGGACCCGGTAATTGACGCCGGTCCGCCCGCTGGAATACGAGTCGCGTAGCGTGAGGGTCGAGCCATCGGCCGATACCGACACGATCTGGGTGGGCGCAAGCCAACCGCTCTCCGCGCCTGAGAGCGTGATCCAGTAGCCCGCCATCGAGCGCGCGAACTGCCCAGGCTTCCCGACCAGGGTCGAGCGGTTGCCATTCGGAATCTCGGCCGTGCCGCTTACCAAAGCGGTCTCGCCGGCTGCCGCCTTCCAGAGTTTGATCGGACGGTAGATGTCCACCTTGTCGACGATCTCGCGCTTGAACACGCCCGCGAGATCGAGGAGGCCATCCACGCCCTGCGAGATAAAGGGCAGATCATCAATTCCCAGGCTCTCGGCACTCACGCTCTCCAGATAGGAGAGGATGCCCGGAAGCGCGAGCAGCAGATCGGTGATCGTCATCTTGCTGATGTTGGTCAGCTGATCGAAGTTCTCCGTCTTGAGGTTGAACTTGCCGGCAAGCGGATCGCCGGTGAGCTTGGCTTTGGGTACAGCGCTGCCCGTGGCAATCAGATCAAAGCCCGCGACCGACGCGTAGAGCGGCAATTCGAGATTGAAGCGGCTCGCGGTGGGCGTGAGCGTGAAGACCCCGTTCTGTAGCGCCATGCGCCCGCCCAGCGCGGCATCCAGAAGGCCGCGCGCCCAGGGCACCGCCGGCTTGATGATGGCGCCGGTGTCGTCGCGCTGTGCAGGCTCGGCATCGCCCGCCCGGCCGATGCTGAGCGCGATCGGACCGAGGGTCGCCTTCAGCACCACATCGCTTGCGGTGAGCGCGCCCGAGAAGCTGAGGTCGTTCAGGTTGAACTTGGCGCTGAAGCCGTCTTTCCAGCCAAGCGACAGATCGAAATCAAGCGCGGCGGAGAAGTTGGCATCAAACAGCAGATCACCTTCGATCTCGAGACCGATGCCGCCAAGTTGCGACGCGATGTCGAGTTTGAGGTCCTCGACCCTGGCGCTGATCGCGGCCTTCAGGCCGAGCTCCAGCCCGTCCTGGCTCAGGTCGAAGACCAGGCCCTTGCCCGGGAACAGATTGACCTCGGTGACCTGCGCGCTATTGGCCGCCGACGCATCGCGGAGCTTGGTAAAGACGAGCTTGTAGTGGCGATAACTCTGGGTGTTGGTGAAGCTCACCTGGCGGGTGGCATTCCTAGCCATCGTGAGGCCGGTTTCAACGCCCGCTGTAATCGGCACCCAGCCGGTCGCGGCGCCCCAGGCGGGCGCGGTCTCGCTGACGGCGCCGTAGAGCGCAATCTCAACCGGATCGCGCGCCGGCGAATCGTTGCCCGTGGTGAGCGCAAGCGCATCCACCACCGCCGCTTCCGAGAGCGTGAACACCAGGCCCGAGCCTTCCTTGTCGAAGTTCAGGTACTTGGACGAGGGTGACCCGTCGATCGCAGCCGCCGCCCCTTCATTGGCGGGCGAGCGGGTGGACGACGCCGTCACCGCGGTGACGGTCGGACCCGCGCGGTCGGCATTCGCCCATTCCAGATAGGCCTGCAGACCGCGCACGGTCGGCACGCCCTTCACGCCGAAGAACTCAACCGGCTGATTGAGGTAATCCAGAACCAGGTCACCGACCCGCAGGTAGGGCGAGAGATTCAGGATCTGATCGAGCGTCTGATTGATGATCGGAAGCGGCTCGGCATTGATCAACTCGGCCCGCACGCTACTCATCTGACCCGCTACGGTCCGTAGCGCATCGCCGATTCGGCCATCGAGCGAACCGTCGAGATTGTCGAGCGCAAAGCGGGTCTCGCCATCGGCCTTGAACGACACATCGATCGTCTGGCCGGCCACGTCGACGCTCCGCTCGAGCGGCGCACCGGTGAAGTTGGCCCCCACCGACACTTCGCCAAACAGCGACTCATTGATGAACGGGATCGGCACCTTGGCGGTGGCATCCAACACAAACGCAAAGCCCTCGCCGGGCAGCGTGCCGGTCGCCGCAGCGGGCGGCTGCGCAAAGAGCCGCGCATCCGCAATGTGCATATAGGTCTTCGACTGGAACGTGCCCTTCACCGTGGGGAATACCACCTTGTAGTGGGTATACGCCGTGGTGTTGGCAAAGCTGACCACCGCGGCAGCGCCGCGGCCGTTGGCAAGGCCGGTATTGCCCGCGCCGAGTTTGGTCCAAGTGTTGGTGGTCCAGGGATCGGCCGCGTTCGAGCCAAACACCTCCCAGGTCTTGGGATCCCATTGCCAGATGTCGTCGTTGGTACGCGTGGTGAGCGCAAGCGAATCGAATACCTGCGGCGTATCGAGCGTGAGGCTGTAGCCCGAGCCCGGTCCGGTCTTGTTCAGATACTTGGTCGCAGGATTACCGTCGACCGCGTTCTCCACCATCTCATTGGCGGGCGACTCGCCCGGCGTGCTGGTGAGGCCACCCGACTGCGCCTCAAAGAGTCGCGCCTCGGAGAGATGCAGGTAAGCCTTGCCCTGATAGAAACCCTTGGTGGTCGGGAACACGACTTTGTAGAAGCGATACGGCGTGTCGTTGGCAAAGCTCACCACGCTCGAGGAGCCGCGCGCGTTCCCGAGACCCGTATTGCCCTCGCCCAGTTTCACCCAGTCGGTATCGCCCCAATCAACGCTGTTGTTCGAGCCCCAGACCTCCCAGGTCTTGGGATCCCACTGCCAGATGTCATCGTTGGTGCGCGAGACGAGCAGCATCGAGTCCATGGCCTTCGCCTGCGGCAGCGCCATGGTGAAGCCCGAGGTCGGCCCGGTCTTGTTCAGATACTTGGTGGCGGTGTTGGCATCGTTGATGCCCGACACCCCCTCGCCCGCAGGCGATTCGCCCGGCGAGGCGGTGAGTGCCGGCGCCTCGAGTGGCACGACCACGCCGAGGCGGCCGTCGATGATGCCCGCCGTCTGACCGGCGAGTGACACCGTGGCTTCCAGCCCGCTCGCGCCAATCAGGAGCGCGCCTCCAGGCACTACCTCGAGTGAAAGATCGGCCCGCGCCGACACGATCGGCGCCGAATCGGCGGCCGCATCCGGCGAGCGGACCTGGAGCGTGACCGAACCCGCTGCGGCGAGGGTGCGCTCGCGCGCATCAAGCGTATCAACGATCTCGCCGCGCATCCGTAGCGCGGTGGAGCCGCTCACGCCGTCGCCGTCAATATCGCCCTGGGTAAAGTCAGCGGTCAGCCCGGCAAGCTCGCCGGTGGTCGGGCCGAGATTGAGTGATAGATCGAGCCCGCCCGCGCCAAGGGTGAGCCCCGGCACGCCCTCGAGCGCAACATTCTGTGCGCCCGCATGCAGGCCCACGAAGCTGCCCCCGCCACGAACATCCGACAGGAGCGCAAGCCCGAGCGAGCCGCCCGTGAGCGATACGCCGATGAAGTCTTCTTCCGATCCGGCGTTGACGCCCAGCCGGACGTCAACGTTTCGCGCGGCAATCAGCGTGGTGCGCATGGAGCGGCGCTGGCCATCGCTTAGCGTGACCGTCCGGCCGCCCAGCATGGAGAGCGCAAAGCTGCCGCTTGCGGTGACGTAGTCTGCGATGCTCAGGCTTGCATCGAGCGTGAGCGTGGTGAACTGCCCGGCATCCACGCCATATTCGATCGATACCGTGGAATCGGTCGCGAGGTTGGTTTTCACCG
>JAGWXN010000270.1 GCA_018969885.1 Betaproteobacteria bacterium
ATGAGCGTTGCCGGGTTCACATCGCCCGGAATCACCCGATAACCGGTGGCGCCCTCACCCGGCGCGAACGCGGGATCGCTGCCCACGTGCAAGCCCGCAGTGCTGATGATTGCCACGCGACGCCGGGAAAGCGGCCGTGCGTCTGCCCACGCCTTGGGCTCCAGTCGTGGCGCCTGCTCGCACAGCTTGAGCAGATGAGTGCGGTCATGTTCGGTCAGATCGGATAGTCGTGCCACGAAGGTCTCCTCAATCCAGACGATTGAAAGTCGAACCGAGCATACACCGCTGCCGAGCAAACCAACCGGGAACACGATCGCATGAGGCCCCAGCTATCAATTCGATTAAAACTATCAATTTCCATAATCTATATACGCTGCCTATTATTCGTTCCGCGCTGTGATTCGCTACGAACACATCGCAAAACAAGCGGCCTCTCCTCCTCATACACAAGGAAAAAATCATGTCCCTCATCAACACCCGCGTGCAGCCCTTCAAAGCCAACGCCTTCGTCAATCGTTCCGGCAAGGGCGAGTTCATTGAATTGAACGAGCAGTCGCTCACCGGCAAGTGGTCGGTCCTGATCTTCATGCCCGCAGCCTTCACCTTTAACTGCCCGACCGAGATTGAAGATGCGGCCGATCACTACGCCGAATTTCAGAAGGCGGGCGCCGAGGTGTACATCGTCACCACCGACACCCAGTTCTCGCACAAGGTGTGGCACGAGACCAGCCCGGCGGTCGGCAAGGCGCGCTTTCCGCTGGTGGGCGACCCCACCCACCGCCTGACGCGCGCCTTTGGCGTCCACATTGAAGACGAGGGTCTCGCGCTTCGCGGCACGTTCGTGATCAACCCCGAGGGCGTGATCAAGACAGCTGAAGTGCACGACAACGCGATCGCCCGCGATGTGAAGGAAACGCTTCGCAAGCTGAAGGCGGCCCAGTTTGTGGCCAACAACCCCGGACAGGTCTGCCCGGCCAAGTGGCAGGAAGGTGCGAAGACGCTTGCACCGTCACTTGACCTGGTCGGCAAGATCTAAGTCGGCCATCGAAAGGGAAATCGTCATGCTCGATTCAGAACTCAAGTCACAGCTTCAGCAGTATCTCCAGCTGCTTCGGCAGCCCATTCGCCTGATCGCTTCACTCGGCGACGATACGGCCTCCAGCGAGATGCTCGCGCTGGTTCGCACCATTGCCGAACTGAGCGACAAGGTGACGCTTGATCTGAACGGGCATGACGCACGCAAACCCTCGTTCCTGATCGCTCCTCACGATCGTGACCACGGTGTCCGCTTTGCTGGCGCACCACTGGGCCATGAATTCACCTCGCTGGTGCTCGCCCTGCTCTGGACGGGTGGACATCCCCCCAAGGTTGAGCCCGCGCTCATCGACAGCATCCGCGCGATCGATCAGCCGCTCAGCTTCGAAGTGTTCATGTCGCTCTCCTGTCACAACTGTCCCGACGTGGTGCAGGCGCTGTCGCTGATGTCAATTCTGAATCCACGCATCACGACCGAGGTGATCGAGGGCGGCGTGTTTCAGGACGAAGTTCAGCGTCGCGAGATCATGGCAGTGCCCATGGTGTTCGAAAGCGGCAACCTGTTTGGCTCAGGCCGCATGACCCTGGAGGAAATTCTCGCCCGCCTCGATACCGGGTCAGCTGCACGCGAGGCGGCCCGGCTGGATTCGCTCGAGCCTTTCGATGTGCTGATCGTGGGCGGGGGCCCTGCCGGTGCCGCTGCTGCGGTCTATGCCGCGCGCAAGGGAATCCGGGTGGGTATCGCCGCTGAACGCTTTGGCGGACAGGTCAATGACACGCTCGGCATCGAAAACTATATCTCGGTGCTCGAAACCGACGGCCCCCGTTTTGCCACCGCGCTCGAAGCCCACGCGCGCGCTTACGGGGCTGACATCATGAACCTGCAACGCGCGCAGGCGTTGGTTCCCGCAACCGAACCCGGTGGCCTGATCGAAGTGAAGCTGGAAAACGGGGCCACGCTCAAAGGGCGCTCGATCATCCTGGCAACCGGTGCCCGCTGGCGAAATGTGAATGTCCCAGGCGAGCAGGAGTACCGCAACAAAGGGGTGGCCTACTGCCCGCACTGCGATGGACCGCTCTTCAAGGGCAAACGCGTTGCGGTGATCGGCGGCGGCAACTCGGGCGTGGAAGCGGCCATTGACCTCGCGGGCGTGGTCGAGCATGTCACGCTGGTGGAGTTTGCCGGCGCACTCAAAGCCGACGCCGTACTGGTTCGTAAGCTCGAAAGCCTTCCCAACGTCACGGTCCGGGTCAATGCCCAGACCACTGAAATCACTGGCGCCTCGGGCAGGGTGAACGGGCTCAGTTATCGCAATCGGCAAACCGGCGAGGCGCACTGGGTGCCGCTTGAAGGCGTATTCGTCCAGATCGGGCTCGTCCCCAATACCGAGTGGTTGCGCGGCACAGTGGAACTCAGCAGGTTTGGAGAAATCGTCGTGGACGGAGGTGGGCTGACCAACGTCCCAGGGGTGTTTGCCGCGGGCGACTGCACAACGGTGCCGTACAAACAGATCGTGATTGCAGCGGGTGACGGGGCCAAGGCTGCGCTGAGCGCGTTTGATCACCTCATTCGGCAGCCTAGCCCCGCTCGCATACCCACGACAGTTACCGCCGAGCTCAGTGCGCCCCGCGCCCCTCAACCCCCGTCATATGACGGTGCGATCCGTGCTGATTTCGAATGAGGCGCTGCGGCCCGAGCGACCCGATCACCATGCCCACCGCCGCCATCGCAAACCCAGCCAGCTGCGGCGGAAACACCTCGCCCAGCCCGGCAAGCAACAGGAGGCCCCAGCTGGCGAGCCCCAGCACGATCGCAAATACCGCGCCCTGGGTGGTCGCCCGCGACCAGAAGAGGCCCGCCACCAGGGGCACGAATGCGCCCACCAACGTAACCTGATAGGCACCGGACACCATCTCGTAGATAGGCGTGCCTTTGAGCGCGATGGCGTAGGTGCACACGCAGCAGGCAAACACCAGCACCGCAATCCGCATCGTGAGGAGCTCCTGCCGATCGCTGATCCGGGGCTTGAATTGCCGCCAGATGTTCTCAACAAAGGTGACTGAAGGCGCGAGCAACGTGGCCGAGGCCACGCTCTGAAGCGCTGCCAGCAGGGCGCCAAAGAACAATACCTGCATGATGAGCGGCATTTTTTCGAGCACCAGCGTGGGCAGCACCTTCTGCGGGTCTTCAGCGATCAGCTCGGCCGCCTTCTCGGGCATGATGATGAGCGCGCTCGTGACCAGGAACATGGGCACCGAGGCAAACAGGATGTAGCAGATGCCGCCGATCACCGGGCCGCGCGTGGCTGCCTTTTCATCGCGCGCCGACATCACGCGCTGGAAGACATCCTGCTGCGGAATCGAGCCGAACATCATGGTGATCGCCGCAGCAATGAAGAACATGATCTCGGTGAAGCTGGGCTCGGGGAAGAACCTGAACAGATCCTTGCTCGCCGCAAGCTCGATCACCTTGTCGGCACCGCCGGCAAGATTAGCCGCAAAGATGGCAATCGCCGACAGTCCAACCACCAGAATGATCATCTGCACAAAGTCGGTGACCGCCACCGACCACATGCCGCCAAACAGGGTGTAGACGAGAATGACCGAGGTGCCAATGATCATGCCCATCTCAATGGGAATCGCGCCACCGGACAGCAGATTGAACACCAGCCCTAATGCGGTGACCTGGGCCGAGACCCAGCCCAGATAGCTCATGATGATGATGAGCGAGCAGGCCACCTCCACCCCCCGCCCATAGCGCTCGCGGTAGTAGTCGCTGATGGTGAGCAGCGTCATCCGATAGAGCTTGGCCGCGAAAAAGAGGCCCACCAGAATGAGGCAGCTGCCGGCGCCGAAGGGATCCTCGACCACTGCGCCCAGTCCGCCCTCAACAAATTTTGCGGGAATCCCAAGTACGGTTTCCGACCCGAACCAGGTCGCAAAGGTGGTGGTGACGATCATGATCATCGGCAGATGGCGACCAGCCACCGCGAAGTCGGCGGTGGTCTTGACGTTCTTCGCGGCCCACAGCCCGATTGCGATCGTACAAAGCAGGTAGACAACGACAAACCCAAGCAGCATGACAAAACCCGAGTTGAGTGAGGGAAATGCCGAAGAATCGGGCCCGGCGACCCCGGTCAGGGCGTTCGCGCGACCAGCCACAGGGCGATCTGCGGAAACACCATCAGCAAAATGATCGCAACAATGTAGACGAGAAGAAAGGGCATCACGCCCTTGAACACATCGGTGATCGGCCCCGGATTACCACGCATACCCTGTAACACATAGAGCACGGTGCCATCTGGAGGACTGATGAGCGCAATCTCGACCAGCATCGTCACGACCACGCCGAACCAGATCGGATCGTAGCCGAGCGCCTTGACGACCGGAAAGATGACCGGAATTGTGGTCACGATCATCGAAAACCCTTCCATGAACGTGCCGAGCGCGAGGTAAAACCCCACGATCAGCGTCATGATCATCCAGGAAGGAACCGGCAGGTCGGAGACCGCCTGAGACAGCGCTCTCGGCACGCCAAGCGCACCAAAGATGTAGTTGAGCAGATAGGCGCCGCACAGGATGAGTC
>JAGWXN010000271.1 GCA_018969885.1 Betaproteobacteria bacterium
AACCGAGGCGGCCAAATATAAAGAACTGGTGGCGCGATCAGGCGCCACCGTCGACTGAACCGGCCAGCGTCCGGGGGCGTTTTGAGGAGAACTTCGTGATTCACGTCGTCGCTGTCATCACCACCAAACCGGGCCTGCGCGATACCGTGCTGCAAGCCTTTCGCGCCAATGTGCCCGCCGTGCTCGCCGAAGATGGCTGCATTGAATACGGCGCCGTGATCGACCCTGCCGAGGCCCCCGCGTTTCACACGCCGATCGGTCCCGACACCTTTATGGTGATTGAGAAATGGGCCTCACGCGAAGCGCTGGAAGCCCATGCCCGGAGCGCGCACATGGCGGCCTACGCCGCTCGCACCCGCGAGCACATCGCCCAACGCCTGGTCCATGTGCTTAGCGGAATCTGACCGCCGAGCGCCGCGCTAGAAAATAGCGAGGGAGCTGTTCTTCAGGTCGGTGACAAGCATGTAGCCAGGCGCGTGGGTGATGCAGTATTCGGGCCGGGCAGCCGCGATGACGGCCTGGGGCGTGACGCCACACGCCCAGAACACCGGAAGTTCATCCTCGCGAACTTCGATGGGATCGCCGTAGTCGGGCTGGGCGATGTCGTTGATGCCGATCAGACCAGGCAGGCCGAGATGCACGGGCGCACCATGAACCGACGGAAAGCGCGAGGTGATTTGAACCGCGCGAATCGCATCCGCTGGGCGGAGCGGGCGCATGGACACCACCATCGGACCATGAAAAACGCCCGCCGGCCGAGTCGCGATTGAAGTGCGGTACATCGGCACGTTTGAACCGCAGTCGATATGACGCATGGGCAACCCCGCTTCAACAAGCGCTTCCTCAAACGAAAAGGAGCAGCCGAGCACGAAGCTCACCAGATCATCACGCCAGAACTCGCGAACATCGGCAACCTCCGCGACCAGCTCACCGTGCCGCCAGACCCGGTAGCGCGGCAGATCGGTTCGGATATCCAGATCGTCACCCAGCGCGGGTAGCTTGGGATCACCGGGAGCCGAGGTGGCGAGCACCGGGCAGGGCCGCGGATTCTGCTGGCAGAAGCGCAGAAAATCATGGGCCAGTGCCGCCGGAAGGATTGCAAGGTTGCCCTGCACATAACCGGGCGCTATACCTGCGGTGGGTCGCCTGCACTCACCCCGGCGAACCGCGAGCCGGGCCTCGCGTCCGGAGGCAAACACCTGGAACGAAGCGATCCCTGATTCGGCATTCATCGTGAACTCTCCAGCGGGAAGATTGGCGCAGGCCGTTGGTTAACCGCGGATGGTACTTCATGGACCGTTCCGACCGCCGCATTCGTGATCCGGTCCGGTCGGGCGAATTCTGTAGAGTGAGGTCCATCCTGCCACCTACCGGAAGCCAAAACAATGAGTATTCGAGGTAAGGCCCACATCATCGGTGCGTATGAGCACCCCACCCGGCTTGCGCCGGACAAGAGCGTGGCCCAGCTCCACATGGAATGCGCGCTCGGCGCAGTCCGCGACGCCGGGCTCACACTGGCGGATGTCGATGGCTACTTCTGCGCGGGCGACGCCCCGGGTCTTGGCGCACTCAGCATGATCGAGTACATGGGCATTCGTCCGCGCCACATTGACAGTACGGACACGGGCGGCTCGTCCTACCTGATTCACGTCTCGCACGCGGCCCAGGCCATCGCGGCGGGGCATTGCAATATCGCCCTCATCACGCTCGCCGGACGGCCACGCTCCGAAGCGTCCAGCGGCCTTCAACCCCGAAATTTTGGCGCAAACATTCCAGACCAGCCGTTTGAAGCGCCTTTTGGCCTCCTCACCATCAACAGCTATGCGCTGGTGGCCGCTCGCCACATGCACGAGTTCGGAACAACAGCCGAGCAACTCGCCTGGATCAAGGTGGCGGCGTCGCATCATGCGCAGCACAACCCGCACGCCATGCTGCGCCAGGTCCTCACCGTCGACGAGGTACTCGCCTCACCGATGGTGTCTGATCCGATCCGCCGGATGGATTGCTGCGTGGTGTCTGACGGCGGTGGTGCCCTGATCGTCGCTCGGCCCGAAATCGCGCGCACGCTCAAGCGTCCGTTGGTGCAGATTCGAGGCGCTGGCGAGTTCGTGAAGGGCCTGAACGGCGGTCGCGTCGACCTGAGCTACTCGGGGGCGCGGCACTCGGGCGCTGCAGCCTTTGCCGAGGCTGGCCTCACCCCCGCCGACATTCAATATGTCTCTATTTACGACAGCTTCACCATCACCGTGCTCATGCAGCTTGAGGATCTGGGATTCTGCGAGAAGGGCCAAGGCGGCCGGTTTGTCGCTGACGGCAACCTGATCGCAGGTAGCGGACGCCTGCCCTTCAATACCGACGGCGGAGGCCTCTGCAGCAACCATCCCGCAAACCGCGGCGGCATCACCAAGGTGATCGAGGCAGTACGTCAGCTGCGGGGCGAAGCGCAACCCGCAGTTCAGGTGCCGGGTTGCACACTGGCGCTCGCCCAGGGCACCGGCGGCCAGCTCGGTTCCCGCCACGGTAGCTCAACACTGATTCTCGAGAGGGTTTGAACATGGCTACGCCATACCAGGATCGGAAGCTACCCGCCCCGGTCATCTACCCCGAAAACCAGCCCTTCTGGGACGCCGCAGGACGCGGCGAGTTGCTGATTCCGCACTGTGCGGCTTGCGGTCCTTACTGGTATCCGCGGCCTTACTGCCCGCATTGCGGCAGCCACCAGACCGAGCTGAAACGTTCGACCGGGCGCGGCGTCGTGTATTCGCTCAGCATCACGCGGCGCGCGGGCCCCATTGCCTACGCCATCGCCTACGTCACCCTCGACGAGGGAGTCACCGTCATGACCAATCTGGCCGACTGCGACCTCGACTCGGTTCGAATTGGTGATCGGGTTGAAGTGGTGTTCAAGCCCACCGACGGCGGGCCGCCAGTTCCGATGTTCCGACCGGTCAGCTAAACAATAGGCATCTGCCGGCGGCGCATCACCGGCCCGTGCCCGCTAGCTCCGGCTGCACTGAACCGACTGCACCTTCATGGGCAGCGGGCCGCGTATCGCCTGAACCGCCACCCGCACCTTGGTGCCAGGCGGATCATTCGCAAGCTGCGTGCATGACGAGGGCAGCGCTATCCGCGCAAGCAACGTACCCCGGAGGCTCCAGTTCCCGGATGCAATCTGCGCCAACCGCGCCACAGGGATGTCCTCGCTGATCTGCACCTCGGCCCGCTCGATGTTGCCCGTCAGCCTGGGCGGTCCCTTCATCTGCCACCCTGACGCGCCTTTTTCGAGCTCGACCCGCGCAAACTGCTCCGTGGATATCGCGCCCCGGAACTCAACGGGAACGGTGATGCGATTGCCCTGAATCTCGATCTCGGCACCATCAGCGCTTACCCGCGACACCTCGCCGCCCAACACCGTGCTGGTGACATTGGCAGGCGGCGCGAGCTTGGCAGAGATCGAACGGTCGGCCTGAATCACCGCTGCCGGCTGCCCGCCTGGCGGCGGAGCCCACACGCGAACAACCTGATTCAACGCTTGTTCAGCGACCGCCGCAGTGCTGCCGAGGTCAACCTCGCGACCGGTCGCAGCATTCAAGCGCACCACGCTTCCATCGAGCTTACTCACCACACCGCTCACGAGAACCTTCGCCTGCGGATTGATCACTTCCACCCTTGAGGCGAGCAGCATGTAGGTGTTGGACGCCCCATCAAGCACCCAGGTGCCATGGGCCTGAATCCACTGATTGGCTGCAAACGCGCATCCCGGCGCACAAGGCAGATCGCCAAAATCGGTCCAGGTGGCGGCTGCGCCATTGGCATTCGCCTCGAGCTGCACGCGAACCTGCTGCCCCAACACGGTCAGGCGCTGCGCCTGCGCACCATCCGCCACGATCTGGTCAATCGGGCCAACCAGCTCGGTGATGACTTCTATGGACTCGGCAACGTTATTCGCACTGCTTCTGATACGCACCCGCTGGCCAATCTTGAGCGTCGCTTCCCGCACCCCGCCAGGCCCTTCCTCGGTAACGTTCGCCTGACTGTCATCGAAGCGCACGCCGTCGACGATAACGCTCCCGAAACCGGTGACTGTGCCCTCCGCCAGTCCGCTGCCGCCGCTTCCCACCCCACCGGCGAGATCAGCAAGACCGCCGCCGCCGCAGGACGCGAGAAGCGACAACCCCGCAACCAGGAGGAGCCGTCGAAGACGGGCGCCCATCGTGTCAAACAGGCGAACCAGACAGCGCGCTGAAGGTTTCATGATGACGACTGATCCTGCGGCGCCTCAGGCGCGCTGAAACTGAAAACGCCCAGCCGAAACCGTTGCGGATTCGCGGTGCCTTCGTCCTGCTCACAAAGCGGTACCGCCTGATCGACCACACGCTGGAGCGCGTCGGCCCAGATCTGGTTCGCAAGCTTTTGCAGCGCTCGGACCGATTCCTCGCTCAGCCCGTCGGCAAACACGCTCTGCTCAAGGAAGCGATGACCCGGCGCACCACTGAGGTTGTGCACCCCGGCCGCGAGGTGATCGACTGCAGACCCTGCAAACAGCTGACGCGCTTCAGCAAAGCCTGGCTGTGGAATGAACGCATCACGAATCAGCCGCACCGTTGCGCCCTCTTCGCG
>JAGWXN010000272.1 GCA_018969885.1 Betaproteobacteria bacterium
GGCAGCGGGTCAGTCCCTGCTGCCCGTCCCCGATCGTCGAATGCTCAATTTTCTTCCCCGTCGTCTGCTGCAGCTCATCCCGACCCTGTTTCTGGTGTCGGTGATGATCTTCATGCTGCAGCAGCTGCTGCCGGGCGATCCGGCGCTGGTGATGGCGGGCGAAGAAAAAGACCCTGAGGTGATCGAGCAGATCCGCAAGCAATACCGGCTCGATCAGCCGCTTCCGGTTCAGTATCTGTACTGGATTGGTGGCGTGCTGCAGGGTGATCTGGGCGAGTCGATGCGGATCAAGCAGCCGGTGGCGTCACTCATTGCCGACAAGCTCCCGGTCACGCTGCAACTCGCCACCATGGCGATGGGTTTCGCGCTTCTCATCGGTATTCCCGCCGGCATCCTGTCGGCGGTGAAGAAGGGCACGGCCTGGGATACGGCAGCCAATGTCTTTGCGCTCTGGGGGCTCTCCACGCCCAATTTCTGGCTGGGCATTCTGCTCATCTTCCTGTTCTCGGTGCAGCTTGGCTGGCTGCCCGCCTCGGGCTGGGTCAGTCCGTTCGAAGATCTGGGGCAGTCGCTTGCCACCACCGTGATGCCTGCCTTCGTGCTGGGCAATGCCATCGCGGCGGTGCTCATGCGGCATACCCGCTCGGCCATGCTGCAGGCGATGTCGGCCGACTATGTGCGCACCGCGCGCGCGAAAGGCCTGCGCGAGCGCGCGGTGGTGCTGCGGCATGCGCTTCGCAATGCGCTCACGCCGGTCATCACACTGGGGGCGCTCGAGTTCGGCACGTTGTTGTCGGGCGCGGTCCTCACCGAGCAGGTGTTCTCGGTGCCAGGGTTTGGCAAGCTGATTGTGGATGCGGTGTTCAACCGTGATTACGCAGTGGTGCAGGGCGTGGTGCTGGTGACCGCAACGGTGTACGTGCTCCTCAATCTGCTCGCTGATGTGCTCTATGTGCTCGTCAATCCGAGGCTTCGCGGATGAGCGCATGGCTGGGTCGACCGTCTGCGCTCTTCGGTGCGGTCGTGCTGGCCGTCGTGGTGCTGCTGTCGGTCTTTGCGCCCTGGGTCGCGCCCTATGACCCGCTTGCCACCAGCTGGTCGCTCGTGCGAAAGGCGCCGAGTGCCGCACATTGGTTGGGCACTGATGAGGTGGGGCGAGACCTTCTGTCGCGGGTGATCTGGGGGGGGCGGGCGTCGCTGTCAGCGGGGGTGATTGCGGTGGCGATCGCGGTGTGTGCGGGCGTACCGCTAGGCATGCTTGCGGGCTATGTGGGAGGCTGGTTCGATCTGGTGATTGGGCGGCTCACCGACGCCATGCTGGCGGTTCCGTTTCTGATTCTGGCCATTGCGCTTGCGGCCTTTCTCGGCCCAAGCCTGGGTAACGCGATGATCGCAATCGGCATCACTGCCACGCCTATTTTTGTGCGTCTGGCTCGAGGTCAGGTGCTTGCCGCGCGAAGCGAAGATTGGGTGGAGGCTGCGCGCGCGGTGGGTAATCCGCCTGGGCGGATTCTCCTTCGACACATCTTCCCCAACATCCTGCCGCCCGTGATGGTGCAGGCCACGCTTGCCATCGCCTCGGCCATCATTGCTGAAGCCAGTCTGTCATTTCTCGGGCTGGGTCAGCAGCCGCCCGCGCCCAGCTGGGGGTCGATGCTGAACACCGCGCAGCGTTTTCTCACGCAGGCGCCCTGGATGGCGATCTTTCCGGGGCTGGCCATTTTCCTGACGGTGCTGGCCTTCAATCTGTTTGGCGATGGCCTGCGGGACGCGCTTGATCCGAAACGCTAGGGGTCCAGGACGTCGAATGTGATCCGTCGCTGGCTTCTTACGCTCCTCGCACTGCTGGTCGGTACCTCAGGCGGCGCGCTCTTCGCCTGGCTCCAAGCCCCGCTCCCCTGGATGCTCGGCCCCATCTTTGCCGTCGGCGCGTGCAACCTCGCAGGGGCGGGCTTTGCGCCTCCCACTGCCGTTCGTCGGGGCGGGCAGTGGGTGGTGGGCGCGGTGCTGGGGCTTTATTTCACGCCGGATGCGGTGGCGCGCATGGGCGCGCTGGGGCCAGCGCTGATCGTTGCCACCACCGTCATCATTCTGATCGGTTGGGGGTTCTGCTGGGCGCTGATCCGCTTTGCGCGCGCCGATCCGGCCACCGCCTTTTTTGGGGGGGCGATCGGCGGGGCGTCTGAAATGCTGGTCCAGGGCGAGCGGCACGGGGGTTCGGGGCAACTGATCTCAGCGGGTCACACGCTGCGGCTCATCATCGTGATCACGCTGATTCCGTTCAGCATGGCAGCGCTTGGTGTGCATGGCGATGACGCGTGGCTGCCGCCTCCCATGGCTACTTCAATTCCAGGACTCCTGGTGCTCGCCGCGCTCACCGGTGTGGCAGCCGGCCTTGCCCAGCGCGTGCGTCTGCCCAATGCCTGGGTGCTGGGGCCGCTGTTCTGCGCAGCCGCGCTGGCCTACTTTGACCTCTCCCTCAGCGCGCTGCCGCGGCCCGTCATCAATATCGGCCAGTTATTGCTGGGGGTGGCGATCGGCTCGCGTTTCGCGCCCGATTTTTTTCGGGTCGCGCCGCGCTATCTGTCGGTGGTGGCAGTCAGTTCGGTCGTGGGCGTGGGCCTCGCGCTTTTGCTTGCATGGGGTCTGTCGTGGCTCTCGGGCCTGCGGGTGGCCACGCTTCTTCTTGCAGTGGCCCCGGGCGGCGTGGCTGAAATGGCGCTCACCGCCAAGGTGCTGCAGTTGGGTGTGCCTGTGGTGACCGCGTTTCAGGTCATGCGGGTGGTGGTGTTGTTGCTCAGCGTGGGAACGACTTACCGGGTTCTTGGGCGGTGGTTCGGTTGGCCTAGGGAGTCAGGCGCGCTGCGGCGCCGTGCCGGAGAAGGGTAGACGCGTCGGTCGGGTGCACCTCGCCCCGGCATACAATTCCGGCCTTCATCCCGATCCTTATCCCGGAGTCCAGTCCCATGTCTACCGCACCGTCCGGTCGTCCCCCGTTTCGCGCTGATCATGTCGGTAGCCTGTTGCGGCCGGCTCCGCTGCGTCAGGCTTGGAAAGCGCGCTCGGCAGGGCAGATCAATGAAGCCGATTTCGAGCGCATCACGAATGAGGCCATCCGCGGGGTGGTCACGCTTCAGGAGCGGGCGGGGCTCCAGGTATTAAACGACGGCGAATTTCGGCGCGGCTCCTATTGGCTCCGTTTCGTTCAGAAGACCACCGGCATGGGCATCCGGCCTGCGGTGTTCAAGTTTCGTGATGAGTCTGACAACGTGGTGGAGTTCACCGCACCGCATGTCGAAAAGAAAATCCATCGCAGCGGTCCCATCACCGTGGATGAGTTCCGCTTTGTTGCGCCGCTTACGCGGGCAACGGTCAAGGTCACCATGCCGTCGCCCTCCACGCTGCATTTCTGGCGCGGCACTTCGTTTGCCGAGCCCGGCACCTATGACACCGACGAAGCCTTCTTTGCCGATCTTTCAAAGGTGTTTCAGGAAGAGCTTGCCGAGCTCTACGCAGCCGGTGGACGCTATGCACAGCTCGACGAGGTCCCGCTCGCCATGCTGTGTGATCCGGACATTCGCGACAAGGTGAGGGCGCAGGGCAGTGATCCCGACCGGCTGGTGGATCTTTACGTTGACGCCATCAATCAGGCGGTGGGCGGGCGTCCGGCCGACATGAAGATCGGTATCCACATGTGCCGTGGCAACTTCAAAGGCAAGTACCTGTCTGAAGGCGGCTATGGCGACGTGGCCGAGAAGCTCTTCAAGGGTGCGAAGGTCGACCATTTCCTGCTGGAGTACGACACCCCGCGCGCGGGCGATTTTTCCCCGCTTCGCCATGTGCCGGCCGACAAGGGCGTCGTGCTGGGCATCGTGTCATCCAAGGTGGCCGATCTCGAGTCGGTTGATTTCCTGCGCGAGCGAATCGATGACGCAGGGCGCTTCATCAACGTGTCGCAGCTGGGCCTCAGCCCGCAATGCGGGTTTGCGTCTACCGTGGCGGGAAATCCCGTCACCGAATCGGATCAGCTTGCGAAGCTTGCGCGCTGTGTCGAGGTGGCGGGGAAGGTTTGGGGGGATTGAAGGCGTCGTCATTGCCCCCGGGGTAGACGGTCGCCTTGGCGGTATTCCGATCGGGGTTCTCGTATCGATGAACTTTGATCGATGTCACCGCATTCCCGAACGGGACATTATCCTTGCGCTCAGGTCATCACCGGTCCATAATTTCCCGAACGGGAATCAAGAATCGGGCCGGCCATGACCCCCATCTCTTCCGCCCAAATTTTGGGCGCCACGCTGCGAGTGGCAAGAAAGCGCATGGGCTTGACCCAGCCAGAGCTTGCGCTCGCCGCCGGCGTGGGTGTGCGCTTCATTGTCGACCTGGAGGGCGGCAAGCCAACGGTGCGCCTTGAGCAGGTGCTGCGCGTGATAGACGCTTTAGGCGGTTCGTTGACGTTGACAGGGATGGACTCGGAAGCGGCGCAGGTTGACGAGGATCGCCGTGGCGCATGAGATCGGCGTCGGGTTGTTCGACCAACCGGTCGGCACCAAGCCGCAGCACCGACGCTGGCGCCGCTTTACGACATCCGGTGCACTGCG
>JAGWXN010000273.1 GCA_018969885.1 Betaproteobacteria bacterium
TCACCGCAATTGTGAAGGGCGGCGTGTTGTAGATCATGAAGACGCCCACCGGGGCCTCAGCCGGCCGACGCGAAGCGAAGTCGATCGCCGCGTTAATGTCGCCAAAGCCCGCGGTGTAGGCGCCGGCTGCAATTTTGGCGATGGGTGCAGACGAACCCTCGCCCTGATCGATCTCCACATCCAGCCCCTCGGCCTTGAAGTAGCCGCGATCCTGGGCAATGAAGAACCAGGCCTGCGGGCCCTGGTATTTCCAGTTGAGCACCATTTTGACCTTGGTCTGGGCCTGCGCGGGGGCACTGTGCCCGACCAGCGCCGCACAGGTGACGAGCGACAGCGCGGCGAGGCCCAGCGTACGACGGATGCGCAAAGTGAAAGCAGAGGCGTTCATCAGCGTTTTCCTTTTCGGGATGGGGAGGAGGATGGGAGTGCAGCAATGAGATCGGTGGATTGCGCGACAAAGCCATGCAGTTGCCGAACCAGCATATGGATGGCGCGCGTGACATAAGCGGGCGACGGCGTGCTGCAGGCATCTGCAAGCAGAATGCTGTCGTAGCCCAGGAACCCCGCGTCCTGAAGCGACGAGAACACGCAGCGGTCGGTGTTGACGCCGGCAAAAAACAGCGTGCGCACATCCAGGCCACGCAGCACGCTGTCGAGTTCGTTATCCCAGAATCCCGAGAGCCGGTGCTTGTGCACCGTGATGTCGGTCTCGAGCACCTCGAGCTCATCCACCACCTGCGCGCCCCAATGGCCACGCACCAGTGACTGACCCCGATCATCGGGCGAGCGCTCGGCATAGCCCACCGCGTCCGGGCTGCGCTTGCCCTTGTACAGGATGCTGGCCGGAAGATTCAGGCGATCGGCGCGAATGCCCCAGTTAAGCCAGATCACCGGTGCGCCGGCCGATCGCCAGGCGGGCAGAAGCTGCTGAAGCACCGGAATCGGTTTACGCATCGGCGCAACCTTCACGCCCCGCTGCCCAAACCACCCTTTCGGATGGCAGAAATCGTTTTGCATGTCGATGACAACCAGCGCTGCGCGTGCAAGGTCGAATTCGATCGCATCGCCTGTCGCGTTGAGCCGAACAGGGCGCGGTTTCGGGGCGCGACGCACCAGACTAGTGCAGCCATCCTGGGCCTGCCAGCTCGTGGATGCACCAGGGCCGAACAAGAAGGGCTGCGTCGTAGCGGAAGGGCGGGGTTTGAGCGGTTTCATGCTTCTGAAGGTGCAGGAGACATGCCAGAGAGCGTTGCCAATGTATTCTTTTTTAAGCTATATACGTTGCCGTTTCGGCAACATTAATGGTGTACCCATGAACCATCTTCGACATCTGCGTTACCTCGACGAAGTCGCCCGCTGTGGTTCCGTCCGCCAGGCAGCCGAGCGGCTCCATGTGGCGGCGTCGGCCGTCAACCGGCGCCTGCTCGACATCGAAGAAGAGTTGGGCACCCCCATTTTTGAACGGCTGCCGCGCGGCATGCGACTCACCGCCGCCGGTGAGCTATTCCTTCAATACATTCGCGAGCGGGGCGCTGCACTGGAGCAGGTTCGCTCGGCGATCGAGGATTTGAAGGGCTTGCGACGCGGCCGGATCCGGCTGATCGCGAGCCAGGCCACGGCGCCGGTCTTCCTGCCCGCAGCGCTCGCGTCGTTCCGGCGCCGCCACCCGCTGGTCGATTTCGAGGTGCAGGTCGGAGACCGGTTACGCGCGATTGCCGCGCTTCGCAGCTACGAAAGCGATCTCGCACTCACCTTCGGACTCGACGCCGACCCCGATATCGAGGCCCTCGCAAGCTTCGAACAAAGGCTGATGCTGCTGATGCATCGCGACCATCCGCTCGCTCGCGCGGGCGGTCCGGTCCGACTGAGGCAGTGTGTTGACTACCCGATCGTGCTCGCCAATCCCGATGTTGGCGGACGCCAACTGCTCGACCGATTCCTCGCGCGAAGTTCGCTCAGGCTTTCACCCGTTATCGAGAGCAACAGCTTCGAGTTTCTCCGGGGCTACCTGCTCCATGATCAGGCAATCACGTTTCAGATCGCGCTTGGCGCGGTAAGCGACGGGGGCCAACTAGTGGCTCGCGACATTGAGGACCGCGGCTTTCCGCGTGGGCAGATGGTGCTCGCCCATCTGCGAGAACGCTCCATGCCAGTGATCGCAACGGCGCTTGCCGAGCATCTGCGTGAACGCCTCACCGCCCCGCCTCCGGGGGAGCAACAGCACGACCCGGCCGATATCTGATCAGAGGGAAGCCACCGGCGCACGCACCACCCCGGCGCGCTCAAGCTCGGCTGCAACCGCGAGTGCCCGATCCTCTCGCCAGGGGGCGGTGATGATTTGAACCCCAACCGGCAGCGGCCAGTCGGATCGGGAAGACCACACTGGTACAGCGCACACCGGCAGACCCACACAGGAGATCGGCTGGGTGAGGAGGCCCATGTTGGGCCGTGCAGCCAGCGTGCGTCCGTTAATAGTGAAGGTGGACGCCCCGATTGGTGTCGCAGGCCCGGGCGTGGCCGCCGCCAGCAGTACATCGAACTGTTCGAAGAGCCGCGCCGCTTCGACCGCCACGCGCTGACGAATGCGTCGCGCGCGATCGATCCACGCCGCCGGCAACAGCGCGCCCGCCAGCATGCGGTCACGAATCAGGGGATCGAAGTCATCGGCTCGTGTGCGCAGATCATCGAGATGAAGCGCGCCACCCTCGGCATTGGTGATGAGGAAGGCCGCCGCGCGCGCATGTTCGGCACCGGTCAGCGTCGCGCGTGCGGTGACACCGAGCGCGCCCGCCACCGTCGCCACCGCCTCGCGCGCCTGCTCGCCTGCGTTCTCGTCGAAATAGCCAGTGAGCGTGGCGATTCGGAGGCCCTTGATGGCCGTGATCCCGGCAGCGCCGCCCGGCTCGACCGCTGCCCCGTCCTGAGGCGCTATCAAGCTGGCGGGGTCACCGGCATCGCGACCCAGCATGACCGAATAGGCAAGTGCCAGATCATCAGTGCTACGGGCAAACGGACCCAGCGCATCAATGCTCGCCACAAACGGATAGCTACCGGTGCGCGGCAGCCTGCCGAAGGTGGGACGAAGACCGAATACGCCGCAAAGCGATGCCGGAACCCGGATCGACCCATTGGTGTCCGAGCCGAGTGCAAGCGGCACCTGGCCGGCCGCCACCGCGGCCCCCGAGCCTCCCGAGGAACCGCCGGCGATTCTCGTGACGTCATGCGGATTTCGCGTCGGCCCCACATGGCTGTTTTCGGTGGTGAATCCGTACGCGTACTCGTCCATGTTGAGCGCACCCACGAGCACCGCACCAGCGGCCTCAAGGCGGCGAACGAGGAGCGCGTCCCGAACAGCTGGGGCGCTATCGCGCTCGATCCGCGATCCCGCCAGCGTGCGCAGGCCCTCGATGTCAAAGAGATTCTTGACGGCGAAAGGAACGCCCGCGAGCGGCAGGCGCATGCGCTCGGCCGCTGGCATCCGATCAAGGCTCGCAGCCCTCGCCCGCGCACGTTCGGCCAGCACCTCGGTGAAGGCATTGAGCGACGAATCGGTTGCCGCGATGCGGGCTAGTGAGCCCTCCACTGCATCAAGGGCTGAACGCTCTCCCCCATGCACCGCCATCGCGATGGCGCGGGCCGTGGCAACAGGCTCACTCATGCCCGGCTCCAGGTGGCTGGGGTACGAACACCACCGCTGACTCATCGGCGGGTCCCAGCTGGACAGGTACAAGGAGGCGATGCATCGACTCGGCCAGTGCCAGGTACGAGAGCACACCCGGTCGCTGGGTCTCGCTGATCGGAAGGTTCAGCACAGCCGCGTTGGCATCGAGCAGCCCTACGAGCGCCTCTTGAGTATCCATGAATCACTGCCCCTCAACAGCAGCCAAGAAACTGCCGGCCGCGATAAAACGGCCCGAGATCCTCGGCAAAATCCGTAAGCGTGTCACGCCAGGCCCGCCACTGACCATCCGCTTCGATCGCTGACCGGGTGCGGGCTGCGAGTTCATCACGTAACGCTGGCTCGTCCACACCGGTGACCCGCCCGTCGCGAACCCGCACCTGCCCGCCCGCGATCACCGATGCGATGGCATCGGCATGGGCACGCGCCATGAAGGGCGCGACCGGATCAACATCAGGGATCAGCCCGAAGTCGCTATCGACTCGATCCAGATCCAGCACCAGGAGATCAGCTGCGTGACCGCGCTCAAGCCGCCCGCCTGGCTGCGCCTGGTCTTTTGGCGCGCCCATCACCGAGCGCCGACCGGTGCTGCTCGCAAATTGCCAGAGCGAAGCATCGGACCAGTCGGCCTCGAAACCCCAGCCACGATGAAGCGCGCCCGCAAGTCGCATTTCGCGAAGGCCGTCATCGTCCTCATCGAACGCGAGCCCGTCCAGGCCCATGGCAATCCGGCAACCGGCCGCTCGCATGGCCGCCACCGGCGCAATACCGGAGCGCAGGTGCAGGTTCGAACTGGTGTTCACTGCGATCGTGACGCCGCGTTCGGCGAGTAATTCCAGTTCGTCCGGGCGCGCCCATGCGCAGTGCGCGAGCGTGAGTCGCGGCGACAGCAGTCCGATCGAATCGAGCCAGC
>JAGWXN010000016.1 GCA_018969885.1 Betaproteobacteria bacterium
GGAAGGCGTGCCGCGGCTGCTTGCCATGTTCGCGAGGCGCGGCGTTCAGGCCACCTTTCTCTTTAGCGTCGGCCCCGATCACACCGGTTGGGCGCTGCGGCGCGTGTTTCGGCGTGGCTTTCTCTCCAAGGTCTCGCGCACCTCGGTGGTCCGTCACTATGGGCTCCGTACACTTGCGTATGGCGTCCTGATGCCGGGCCCGGATATCGGGCGGCAAGGCGTGGCGCCGATGCGGCAATGCCTGGCCGAGGGCCATGAATGTGGGCTTCATGCCTGGGATCACGTGTACTGGCAGGACAATGTTCGGTCGCAGGATGCGGCATGGACGCGGGCACAGATGACCCGCGGCTACCACCGGTTCTGCGAGGTGTTTGGTGCGCCGCCCGCCACGCATGGCGCGGCCGGCTGGCAGGTAAATGCTCATGCGTTTTCGCAGATCGATGACTGGGGCATGACCTATGCGTCGGATGGTCGGGGCCGTGGGCCCTATCGGTTGTCGATCAGCGGTGGGACCTGCGCGCATGTGCAAATTCCCACCACGCTTCCCACCTTCGATGAGCTGATCGGAATCGACGGCGTGAGCGAGGAGAGCGTCGACCTGCCGCTTTTGGCGCGCACGGCGGGCGACACCGATCAGGTGTTCACGCTTCATGCCGAGCTCGAAGGCGCGCTCCTCGCGCCCGCCTTTGAGCGGCTGATCGATGGCTGGCTCGCCCAGGGCCATACACTGGTGTCGGTGGCGGCGCTTGCGCGCACGCTCGATAGCGCCCGCTTGCCGGTGAAGGCGTTTGCCTGGGGCGAGGTGCCCGGCCGAAGCGGCGAGCTGATGATTGAACCGATCGACGCGTAGGCGAGCGAGGGCGGTGCGCCATCCCGCCGCGCCCCCACCAGGGGAGAGCGACCCCGAAAGCAGAGGAGAGCCCGACATGGCCAAGGATTTCACCGAGCTCGAAGACAGTAACCGGTCGGGCAATCCCGATCTTCATCAGGTGTCTGATCCCGCGCGACGGCGCGTGCTGGGCGTGGGCGGGGCAGCGCTCCTGTTTGCGCAGCTTACTGGCGGGTGCGTGAGCGTTCCGGCGGGCGAGGGTCCCGCCACGGTGCGAGGTCGGCCGGGGTTTGCACCGATCGCACCGGGGATGGGCGACCGTCTGGTGGTGCCAGAAGGCTATGTGGCCCAGGTGATGGCGCCCTGGGGAGAGCCCGTCGGCATCGCCGGGCAGATGCCGGCCTTTCGCGCCGACGCTTCCAATCCGGCGAGCGACCAGGCGGTACAGCTCGGCATGCATCATGATGGGCTGCATTTTTTCCCCTTGAACGGTCGCAGCGACCGCGGGGTGCTCGCGATGAATCATGAGTACACCGACGATGGGCTGCTGCACACCGACGGGATGGCGAACTGGTCGGCCGAGAAAGTGAAAAAGAGTCAGGCCGCGCACGGGCTGTCGGTGATTGAAGTCGAGCGCCTCGCCGATGGCAGCTGGCGCGTGGTGAGACCCTCGCCGTATGCGCGGCGCGTCACCATGGCGACCCCCTTTGCATTCGGCGGGCCGGCAGCCGGCCACCCCATGATGCGCACCGCCGCTGATCCGTCGGGCATGCAGGTGCTCGGTACGCTCAACAACTGCGCAGCCGGCATGACCCCGTGGGGCACTTATCTGTCGGGCGAGGAGAACTTCGCGGTGTATTTCGATGCCGGGCGCTCGCCCTCGGCGCATCAGCGGCGCTGGGGCTTGCGCGAGAAGAGCGGTTATCGGTGGGCGGAGTTCGATGAGCGCTTCAACGCCGAGAAGCATCCGAATGAGCCTAATCGCTTTGGCTGGGTAGTGGAGCTCGATCCGCTGGACCCCACGTCAACGCCGATCAAGCGCACGGCGCTCGGTCGGGCAGCGCACGAGGGCGCCTGGGTTGCGGTCACGCGGGAAGGCCGTGCGGTGGTGTATTCGGGCGAGGACGCGCGCTTTGAATATCTCTACCGGTTCGTGAGTCGGGATGTGATCCGAAAGGCCTCGCCAGGGGTGTCGGCGGCGCGCGCCAATCATGATCTGCTTGATCACGGCACGCTTTACGTCGCGCGCTTCGACGCCAACGGTACCGGACGCTGGATACCGCTCGTGCATGGTGAGGGTCCGCTCACCGCTGCCAATGGTTTTGCGGACCAGTCCGAGGTGCTGATCAAGGCGCGGCAGGCTTCGGACGCGGTGGGAGCCACCCGCATGGATAGACCCGAATGGGTGGCGATCGATCCGATCGACCGCTGGGTTTGCTGCACGCTCACCAACAACAGCGCCCGAGGGGCGGCGGGCCAGCCTGGGGTGGACGCTGCCAACCCGCGCGAGCGTAACGTGATGGGCCAGATCATCCGCTGGCGCGAGCGCCATGATTTCGACGGCGAGCTGTTCGAGTGGGAGCACCTGGTACTTGCCGGCGATCCGGCCAACGAGCGAGCGGCCGCGCGCGGCAATATCTCGGGTGATCTGTTTGCATGCCCCGACGGGATCGCCTTTGGGCCGATGGGCATTCTCTGGGTGCAGACAGACGCCTCGGCCACCGAGATGCACAAGGGTGAATTTGCGCGAATCGGATCCAATCAGATGCTGGCCTTCGATGCGCAGAGCGGCCGGTTTCTGCGCTTTCTCACCGGGCCGGTCAATTGCGAAGTCACGGGCGCGGCGTTTACGCCCGATGGCCGCACCCTGTTTGTAAATATTCAGCACCCGGGCGAGTCGCCGGGGGAACGAAGCGACCCGTCGCGACCGAGACGGTTTTCAAGCTGGCCAGACTTCGCGGCCGAGGGTCGGCCACGCTCGGCTACCGTGGTGATTCGCAGGCGCGATGGTGGCGTGATCGGCACCTGAGCGCCGCCGGCCCGTTCCCTGCGCGCGCACACGAACCGCTTGTTCAGAGCCGCGTGCGCAGCGACCAGATCTCGGGAAACAGCACGGTGTCGAGCATTCGGCGCAGATAGCCCACGCCCGCGGTGCCACCGGTGCCGCGCTTAAAGCCGATCACCCGCTCCACTGTGGTGAGATGCCGGAAGCGCCACAGGCGAAACGCATCCTCGAGGTCGGCGAGCTCTTCGCCAAGCTGGTAGAGATCCCAGTGGGCTTCGGGATCGCGGTAGATCACGAGCCACGCGGCCTCCACCTCGGGGTCGGCGCGATAAGGTTCGCGCCAGTCCCGCTCACAGGCGGCATGCGGGACCGCGATGCCGCGCCGCGCAAGCAGCCGCAGGCTTTCGTCATAGAGCGAGGGAGAGCGGCGCCTGTGCGGTGAGGATGGCATCGAGCCGCAGATAGTCGGTGTAGGTCATCCCCGGTGGCGCACCCGGGAGGGGTTCGTGCGGGCCCGCCGGGTGGCTTGCGACCCGTGCGCGGTCGGCGGCCGGAGAGGGTGCCGTATCGGCCGGTTGCGAGGGCTCTGCGCTGTGGCCGAAGGGACAGCCGCCAGGCATTTCACGCCATGGTGACAGGATGTCGCTCAGTGGGTCGAACCGATCCTGACCCAATGATCACTGAAACCGGGCGTGCAGGCGCAGCGCGAACACATCCACCGGCCCACGGCTGGCGTTGTAGGCGGGGTTCTGAATGCGTTGATAGTCACCGGTCAGCCAGAGGCCTTTCGTCACAGCCCAGCTGTAGAAGCCCTCGAATATTTTTTCCGGTTTGTACTGCAGCTGACCGTCGCCGATGAAAAACGAGATGCCGCCGGCCGCGAGAAATCGACGGCGATCGGCCGACAGATGGTTCGTCATGAGCGACAGGCCCACGGTATCGGAGTCGCGCCCCCACGCGGTGCCATTGATCAGCACACCCGCCGACAGCGAGCTGTCCACCTCGGTGAAGGCGTAGGTCTCGGTTTGGCCGTCCGAGCGCATGCCGCGAAAGAAAATGCCGGCCTGGTCGTTGATGGCCTGCTCGAGGTTGACGCCAAGGCCTTGTTTGATCTTTTCACCCCGTCTGACATTAAAGATGGTCTGCCGGTCTGCCGGCTGATTGACGAGGAGATCGTTGGTCGCGTCGTTAAAGCTTGCCAGCACCGCGCGGTTTCGATAGGCCAGAACCCGCAGCGTGCCGGGCTGCTGGCTGATGGTGTAGGAGCGCTCGATTTCGATCTGATCCCCGAAGTGCTTGTGAAGATTGAAGTCCAGCGCCAGGCCATTGGGCTCTCTGGGACCCGTCATGCGGCCCACGCGAAATGCCCACTCTGCGCGATACCACTCGAGGGCAAAGCCCCAGCCAAAGCCTCGGGCATCGGCGGCGTAGTCCCATGATGAGTAGGTCCAGTTACCCCAGTTCATGAACTGAGTACGAGGGTCTTTCGCATAACGGTTGTCATCGAAAACGTCGAGGGTCGAAAAATTTCCGACGGTCAACACCGTCCGGTCTCGATCGGCGGGACCCGCCATCTGATTGAGATCGGCGTCAATCCTGATGGGTCCCCCGCCCTGATTCCAGGTTTGCCGCAGGAAGAGTCGCTGACGATAGGCGGTGGGTGTCCAGCCTGCTGCCCGGGTAATTTCACCGTTGGTGAACCCCCCTAGGCCCACCAGGTTCCCGGTGAACGGAACGCCCGCAGCCACCTCCGGATTGAAATAGAGTTCCCCGCCCGACCAGAGGCGTGTGCCCCAGTGCGCGGTGAGCGACAGGGTGAACATCTGATCGGCACCGGGACCGAGGCTGTTCGGACCGGAATATGCGGAGCGGAAGGCGGGGTGCCGCTGCCAGTTGTAGGTTGCCTGATAGCGGGCGGTGGTGTCCTCGTAGTCGGGCTCTGCATGCACAGAGACCGCCGGGAGAAGACCGAGTAGGACCACGGCAAGTGCGGTTGACGCGTTAATGGGGTTTTGTCCAGTGATCACGGGGCTGTTCCCGCGCAGGAAGTGTAATAGAAGGAGGGAGGAGGCTATCGCGTGAATGTTTCATCGAGATGAACGCGTCGCAATCGCGTCACGCGTGCGCCCAACCGAATGACACGCGCGCAGCTGGAACCCGACTGTGACAGCGTGGGCGGGCAGGGGTAGAGTGCTCGCCGACTTTAACGAAGGCCGCTCATGACCCCGGACGCCCGACCCCTTTCCCGCTTGTCGATCGTGCTGCTGTTTGGCCTCACCATTTTTGTCAGCGCGTTTCTGCTGTTCCAGGTGCAGCCGATGGTGAGCAAAGCGATCCTGCCGTGGTTTGGCGGCGGGCCTGCGGTGTGGACGGCGGCGATGCTGTTCTTCCAGTGCGTGCTGTTTGGCGGGTATCTGTATGCGCATGCGCTCGGTACCATTTCCTCGCCCAGGCGTCAGGCGATCATTCACCTGGTGCTCCTGGCGGTGGCCGCGGTGTTTGCCCGCTGGGTGGTACCCGATGCGGCGTTACGGCCGAGCGGCGACGAGGCACCGGTGGGCCGCATCGTGTGGATCCTCACGGCGACCGTGGGCCTGCCCTACTTCTGTCTGGCGAGCACCGGGCCACTCCTTCAGCACTGGTTTGCGCGCGGCGGCGCGGGCGGCTCGGTCTACCGGCTCTATGCGCTCTCGAACGTCGGGTCGCTTCTTGCGCTGCTGTCGTTTCCCTATCTCTTTGAGCCGTGGTTTGATCTGCCCACCATCGGCTCGGGCTGGACCTGGGGATTCTGGCTGTTTGCCGCGGCCTGCGCGCTGATCGCGGTGATGCAGGCGAAGGCTGTTCCTGTCACCGCGGCTGCCGGCGCGGCGGGCGGGACTGGGGCACAGAAGTCGGCTTCGCACGCCGTCGGGCAGAGGGCGAGCTGGGGCGAGCGGGCTGGCTGGGTGTTGCTGCCGGCACTCGCCTCGATGCTCTTTATTGCCACGACGGATCATGCCAGCCACGACATCGCGCCCGAACCGCGGCTGTGGATCCTCACGCTGTCGCTCTACCTGCTGTCCTTCATCGTGAGCTTTGACCATCCGCGCTGGTATCGCGCGGGGTGGGTGGCTGCGGCGGCGCTCGGGTCGGTGCTGTTTATCGCGGGGCGCCATGCGATCCCGGAGCTCTTTGGCGGCTATTGGGGGTATGGGCTGTCGGAGTTACGCTGGATTCATGGCGGGATGTTGTTCCTGGTCTGCTTTGTGTGCCATGGTGAGCTCTACCGGAGGCGACCGGCGGACACGTCGCAGCTGACGGGCTACTACCTGTGGATGTCGTTCGGGGGCGCGTGCGGCGGCCTCTTCGTGGCGCTGGTTGCCACCCATCTGTTCAATGATTTTTATGAGTGGTCGATCGGACTTGCCGCAGCGGCGGCGCTCTGTGTGCTGGTGATCGACAGGGAAATCCGGGGCCGGTCGGGTGCAGCCGGCGGCGCTCCGGTCCGCCCGGCCGGTGGCGTGATCGCGCCTCGCCGGCGAGCCGTCACCTGGGCGGTGCTGATCGTCTGCACCGGGCTCGCCTTCTGGTGGGACAACCCGCTTCGCGGCCGCCTGTCCTACATGGACGGTGCGGTGGAGACGACGCTTGATCAGACGCGTAATTTCTACGGCGTGGTGGTGGTGCGCGAGCGCCGCTTTGCCGCGGATCCTTCTCGTGACCACCGCGTGTTCTACAGCGGCCAGATCACCCATGGCCTGCAGTTTCTCGCGCCCGAGCGATTGCGCGCGCCGCTCAGCTATTACGGGCCCGACAGCGGCGTGGGCGAAACCTATCGCTACCTGATGGCGCGCAGTCCCGCGGTCGATGTGGCGATCGTGGGGCTGGGTGCGGGTGCGCTCGCAAGCTATGCGCGGGCCGGCGACCGGTATGATTTTTTCGAGATCAATCCCGAGGTTGAGCGGGTGGCGCGCGCCTGGTTCACCTATTTGCCGCAGGCGCCGGCCGCCGAGCTGCGGGTGATCACGGGCGATGCACGGCTCAAGATGGAGCAACTCCCGCCCGAGCGCCGCTACGACATGATCGTGCTCGATGCCTTCAGTGGCGGCTCGGTCCCCGTGCATCTGCTCACCCGAGAGGCGTTTGCGGTCTATGCCCGTCACCTGAAACCCGACGGGTTTCTGGTGGTGCACATCACCAACGCCTATCTGAATCTGTACCCGGTGGTGATGCGTCAGGCCGAAGCGCTGGGCATGAAGGTGCGAAGCCGCTTCCAGGACAAGGATCCCGATCGGTTCATCCGCGAAAACCACTACATGATCCTCACGCGCGATGACCGGTATCTGAGCGCCTATCCGTCGGTGGATCGTCCGCTGCTCGATGCCCAGGGCCGGGTGGTGGGGACGCGCAAATATGACATCCCCGGTGTGGGGCTCTGGACCGATCACTTCAGCAGCATCACGCCGCTCGAGTGGCGCGACTGACGCGGCGTCATGGAGTGGAATTGCGGCCCCTGGTGCGTGAGGGGGCTGCGCTACACTGCCCGGCGCTGGGTGGCGCCGGGTTGGCGTCTCGCTCATGGTGACGGGGCGTGGCCGTGCGCGGCGGTTCGGGGCTTCATCTCGGATCCGCGCGCCCGCTCACCCGCCTCCGCTTGGATCTTCTCTCCCGGACTACGCTCATGACTGATCGCAACGGCGCCGCGCGGGCGCTACGGATTGCCGCCGATGTGGGGGGCACCTTCACCGACGTCGCGGTGTTCGACGAATCCGGCCGTCGACTGCTATTGGGTAAGGCGCTCACCACGCCGGCCCGCATCATCGAAGGCATTGGCACTGGGCTCACGCGTGCCGGTGCGCGCTTTGATCAGGCGAATCTGTTCCTGCATGGCGCGACGATCGCGATCAACACGCTGCTCGAGCGAAGCGGTGCGAAGACGGCACTCGTCACCACGCGCGGGTTTCGTGACATCTACGAAATTGGCCGCGTCAATCGCCCCGAGGCCTACAACCTCTTCTTCAGAAAGCATGTGCCGCTGGTCGAGCGGGCGCTCCGGTTTGAGGTGGATGAGCGGATCAATGCGGCGGGCGAGGTGCTCGCACCGCTGTCTGAGGAGCAGCTCGAGCGAATCGCCAAGACGCTCGAGGCCGAATCGATCGAGGCGGTGGCGATTCTCTTTCTGCACAGTTACCGTAACCCCGCGCATGAGGTTGCCGCCAGGCGCTTCTTCGAGGCCCGCCTGCCGGGCCGCTACGTGAGCGCCTCGCACGAGCTGTCGCAGGAATACCGCGAGTTCGAGCGCACCTCAACCGTGGCAGCCAATGCCTACATCGGCCCACGTGTCAGCCACTACCTCAAAGGCATCGAGAGCCATCTGGCGGCCGAGCGCTTTCCCGGCACCTTTCTGGTGGTGCAGTCCACTGGCGGCCTCTATGACGTGTCACAGGCGCAGCAGGAGTGCATCCGGATGCTGGAGTCGGGCCCGGCAGCGGGCGTGATCGGCACGCGCATGCTTTGCGCGGCGGTCGGAATCGATCGCGCCATCGCCTTCGACATGGGCGGCACCACCGCCAAATCGGGCGTGATACTCGATGGCGAGGTGCTGATGACCTCCAACTCGATGATCGGCGGCTACACCGAGGGGCTGCCCGTTCAGATCCCGATGATCGACATCCAGGAGGTGGGCACGGGTGGCGGCAGCATCGCGCGGCTGGGACCGGCAGGGTCGCTGCGCGTGGGTCCGCAGAGCGCGGGCTCGGTACCGGGGCCGGTGTGTTATGCGCTCGGTGGCACTGAGCCCACGGTAACCGATGCCAACCTGGTGCTGGGGCGACTGTCCGCGGAGCGATTTTTGGGGGGTGACATGCGGCTCGATCCGGCCGCCGCACGTGCGGCGATTGACAGCGCGATCGCCCAGCCGCTTTCCATCCCGATCGAGCAGGCGGCTGAGGGCATTGTGCGGATTGCGGCGGCGACCATGTCGTCAGTGGTCAAGCGGGTGACCACCGAGCGTGGGCTCGATGCACGCGATTTCCCCATGGTGGCGTTTGGCGGCGCGGGCCCGCTTCACGCCACCCTCGTGGCGCGCGAGCTCCACATCGGGCGGGTGATCATTCCGCCTGCGCCCGGTCACTTCTCGGCGTTTGGCATGCTGGTGGCCGATCTCCGGCGCGACTTCGTCCGGACCCTGTTCGTGCCGCTTGCGAGCATCGATTTCGAGGCGCTTGAGCGGGTGTTCCGGGAGATGGAGTCCGAGGGCGAGCGTGACGTGGCTGGCGTCGCGGGCGAGCACGGCCAGCCGGTTGCGAGCCGCGCGCTCGACATGCGCTATGTGGGCCAGGAGCATGCGGTGACCGTGGAGGTGCCGCTTGCGGCCTTCGCGAGTCGTGATGCCGGGGCGATCAAGGCGGCCTTTGATCGCGTGCACACGCAGCGCTATGGCTACTGCTCGGAAACCGAGCAGGCCGAAATCGTGAGCGTGCGTGCCTCGGTGACCGGCGCGCTTGCAAAGCCCGAGCTCCCGCTGCTTGCGGCCGGGGGAGAGGTGCCGCCGCCCGAAGCGTCTTCTGGCGCCCGGCCGGTTTATTTCTCCTCACGCGGCGGCTGGGTCGATGCGCCCACCTGGCGGCGCGATCGTCTGCTCTCGGGCAATCGCGTGATCGGGCCAGCACTGATCGAAGAATATGCCTCCACCACCGTGCTCGCACCGGGCGACCGCATGACGGTCGACCGCTTCGGCAACCTTGTGATCGAGATCGACCATGACTGACACGCACACGCACCGGGCTGATCCGGTCACCACCGAGATCCTGCGCAATGGCCTGGTGGCCACGACCGAGGAAATGAAGGCCAACCTGATGCGCACGGCCTACAACATGATCATCTACGAAGCGCTTGACTTCACCGTTGGACTCTTTGATCGCGAAGGCAACACCGTCTCGGTGGGGATCGGACTCCCGACCTTCATTCGCGGCATGTCGAACACGGTGAAGGGGATGATCGCCCACTTCGGCCGCGAGGGCATGGATGAGGGGGATGTGCTCCTCACCAACGATGCCTACACCACCGGCAGTCACCTCAATCACATGACCTTTGTGGTGCCGGTGTTCTGGCGGGGCGAGATTATTGCGTTCTCGGCCTGTATGGCGCACTGGATTGATGTGGGCGGCCCGCTCGACGGCATGACGCTCGACATCTACTCCGAGGGCCTGCAGATGCCCATGGTCAAGGCCTGGCGAAAGGGCGAGGAAAACCGCGACGTGTTCGACATCATCCGGCTGAACGTGCGCGTGCCGGAGCGGGCGATGGGTGACCTGCGCGCGCAGATCGCGGCGGTGCGTACCGGCGAGCGCCGGGTGATCGAGATGCTCGACAAGTACGGACGCGCAGAGTTCGAGGGCGCGATTGAGGCGATTTATCGGCAGAGCGAGGCGGTGAGTCGCGAGCAGATCCGCGAGATTCCCGATGGCGTCTATAGTGCCGAGTCGTTCATGGACGATGACGGGGTCGAGCTCGGTAAGCCGATACCGGTGCGCGTTACCGTCACCGTAAAGGGCGACGAGATGACCGTCGATCTCTCGAATGTGGGCGAGCAGGTGCGGGGTTTCTTCAATTCCGGCCGGCCGGCGGGGCTGTCGGCTGCGCAGGTGGCGCTCAAATGCATTGTGGCGCCCCTCGAGATGCCGATCAATGACGGCTGTTTTGCGCCGCTCACGGTCATTCTCCCCGAGGGCAAGTTTGTGAACGCCACCCGCCCCGCGCCCATGCGGATGTGGATGACCTATCCCATGACGGTGATCGACACCATCTTCAAGGCGCTCGCGCCTGCGATTCCCACCCGCGTGGCAGCAGCTCACCATGCGGACCTGGTGGTGGCCAACATCAACGGGCGGCATCCGGCCAATCGGAAGCTGTTCCTTTATCTGGGCGGGCTGATTGGTGGCGGCTGGGGCGCCAAGCACAGCGAGGATGGCATGTGCGCAACCATCGCCATCAATGACGGTGACACGCACAACGGCCCGTCCGAGCAGGTCGAGGCGAAGTATCCCTTCATCATCGAGCGCTATGGACTGCGCCAGGACTCGGGCGGCGCGGGCAAGCATCGCGGCGGGCTGGGCGCCGAGCAGGTGGTGCGGGTACTCTCGGACACCATGTTCAATTCGCAGATCGAGCGGGTGGAGAACCGGCCCTGGGGCTTGTTTGGCGGGCTGTCGGCGCACGGCAATCAGGTCGCCATTCATCGGGGCGGGCAGCCCGAAACCGTTTATGCCACGGGCAAGGTGTTCTCGCAGCTCTTAAAGCCTGGTGATGCCTATGTGCTTCGCTCAGGCGGGGGCGGGGGCTTTGGCAAGCCCACCGACCGGCGGCGCGAGCAGGTGGAAGATGACGTGCGCCAGGGCTATGTGTCGGTGGAGGCCGCGCGCGAGCAGTACGGGGTGGTGATCGATCCGGTGTCGATGAAGGCTGATGCAGCGGCCACCGAGGCCTTGCGTGCACGGATGCGGGCGATGGGGTTACCCAAAGATCAGCCGCTCACGTCCCGGGCCGAGCCGCCGGCTGGTTCGCGGGTGGTGCCGCTCAAGGCCCGGCGCACGCTCGGGCTTCGCGAGCGGGCCTGGCAGGCGGAGGTGCAGGCGGCCGGGCTGATGCGCGATCGCTGCTGCAGCTAACGCGCAAGACCGGCTAGATTCGACCTTCGGCCTTGATGCGCTCAATGAAATCGGGGCTCGTGTCGACGGTGAATTGATCGCGGGTGGTGACGTAGCGATCGGCGAACATCCTGCCGATCGGAAAGTAATTCGCCATGTTCACTCGGAGCGTATCCGGATCGATCACGCCGTCTCGCACATGAAGCCAATGGATCTGGCCGATGGCAAGCAGTCGTCGCGTGCCGATCTCGATTTTCTGATAGAGCGTGCACTCTAGCGCCGCCGGCGTATCGGCGAGCCGGGGCGGCTTCACGGCGGTGCTGGGCACGACGCCAAGCCCCAGCACCTCGGGCTCACTCACCTCGGGGGGATAGGCGGTGCTGCAGGCGTGCATGCGGTCGGCGAGCGCCTCATCGACCAGGTTCACCACAAACTCGCCGGTATCGAGAATGTTGCGGGTGCTGTCTTTCAGTGTGCCGTCGGCGCGCCGCTCCAGGCTCACGATCAGGATCGGCGGATCGTCGCCCATCAGATTGAAGAAGCTGTAGGGCGCGGCGTTCACCACGCCGGTGGGGCCGACGGTGGAGAGCAGTGCGATCGGCCGCGGCAGCACGAGACTGGAGAGGAGTTTGTAGCGCAGGCCCGTGTCCAGGGCCATCAGATCGAAATTCATGGGGTAGAGGTCCGATGGTTGAGAGATCCCGCTGCCGGTGGGTCAGGGCATGGGCGGTGTGATGGGTTCGAAACGCCCGAGCGCGCGGTTCTTGCGCACGTTGCGCCAGTCGAAAACGCAGGCATTCATGGCGACCCACACGCCGTGGGCGAGCGTGGTCGCGCAGGCCGCCGCGAAGCCAAGGTTGAACAGGGCGTCCGACCCCTCGATTTCCGCGGGCACCATGGCGCCGGTGAGCACGATGGTGGCCTCGAGCCGGGCGCTGCCCAGGACCGCAGCCGTGTCGACCAGGGTGTCGGTGCCATGAATGATGACGATCCGACGCTCGGGGCTGTCGCGACAGGCGGCGAGAATTTGCTGCCGGTGGTGATCGGTCATCTCAAGGCTGTCGATCGCCATCAGCGCCTGAACGACGGGCGGCGAATCAAAGCGGGCCTGCGCAAGGCATTGGGGCAGATGAGCGTCGGCGAATACCAGCTGGCCGGTGAGTGGATCGTAGTGCTTGTCGAAGGTACCGCCGGTGGTGAGCAGTCGAAGAGGCATGGTGATGGGGTCGGGCAGCGCGCGGTATGGGTGGGTCAACCGGTCTGGGCGGCGCTTGCGCGCTCGATGAGCTGCTGCCAGCTCTCATCGTCCTGCGGCCAGGCGCGTTCGGGCAGCTGGTCAAGATGGCGAACCAGCGTGGCGGCGAGCCAGGCGGGTGGCTGTCCCAGCGCGCGCGGCGGTTCCCGCCAGAGTCGGCGCACCAGGTTGGCGGAAACGCCCAGCCGTGCGGCGAGGGCGTCGATGATCTGGCGATCCTGGCCCGCGTCGATGGCGCGACGCAGCCAGCCGGTGAACTCACTGCCGGTGAGACATGCCTGTCGTTCGATGAGCGGGCGAAGGTCGTATCCGGTGGGCGTGGATGCGAAGGCCCGGTCCTCGGGATCGGCCGCGAGGGACCCCTGGGCGATCCGGGCGCGCGCCTCGATCGGCATCAGCGTTTCGGACAGGAAATTGGCAAGCGTGGGCAGGCGCGACAGGAGATGCGCGCGCGCGGCTGCGTGGCGCGGCGCAAGCACCAGCCAGTTGTAGCAGCCCAGATGCCGACCCACGGCTGTGCGCGCAAGCAGCGCAAGCGCTGCGGGGTCGAGTGCGTCTTCGACGAGGGCGGCGATCCGGGCATCGACCAGCGCCTCCCGCTGATCGACCGAGCGGAGGACACGACCGTAGAAGGCCGGGTCAATGGTCTCGTTGCGTAGCGCCTCGCGCAGTCGCGCGAGAAAGTCGGGATAGCGATCATCGTGGCCGAAGAGCCGCAGAGGGGGGGTGACATCGAGCCGGTGTTCGCGATCGAGGTGCCGCACCCAGTCAGCGCGCCGGCGCTCGAGCGTGGTGAGCATCTCGCCGGCCAGCGCTTCGAAGAGCAGATCGAGTAGCGGTGCCGATGCGTCAGCCGGCGCGGGTTCACTCGCAGCGCGGGGGGCCGCGGGTGTGGGCAGGTGCGGTGCCGAGGCGCTGATCGCGCGCTCGTGACGGGCGAGGAGGTCGACCACCAGTTCGAGCGTGCGATTGCTAAGCAGCGCCCGGAAGTCATAGACCAGGCGGTCGCGGTCCACGCCAATGAAGCGGATGCCCATGCCCCAGGTGCGGGTGAGCTGTGCGAACACCGGGTGCGTCATGAGCGACAGTCGCGAGCCCAGGGGGAGCAGCAGCATGAGCAGCCGCCAGTCGGAAGACGGCGAAGGAAAAATCAGTGCGCGCGGGCTCGCCGAGTAGGTGGCGGCAAGGTGTGCGAGTTCGGGTCCGCTGTGGCTTGCGTCGCGCAGCGCCTCATCGACCGGATGCGGATCGATGAACAGTGCGGTGGCGTGTTTCAACCGGTGCGCTTGGCAAACACAAGCAGGCTCACGCCTGCAAACAGGACGGCGCCGGAGACCAGCACGCGACCGACCGAGTCACGCCAGAGCGCCTCAAGGGCGAAGGCAAGGCCGGCAAGCAGCAGCACGCGCGCGGTGCCCGCGGTACGCTGGGCGGGACTGGGTTGTCGTTGAACCATGATCATGAACCGCAATCTACCCGAACATCGGCCGGCTGAAAACCCGAGGGTTGTCGGGTCGCGACGTTCGCTCAAAACGGAAGCTGACGCGGGCTTCGATGATCAAGCCGGTGGCGATCAAGCACCGATATCGTCCGATCACCAGCGAGGAGTTCGAGCGGCTCGCCGGCAGTGAGCGTGCCGGGTTGCACCACCGCACAGTAGAAGCCGGTGTAGCCAGATTGCACCATCATTTTCGCGGCCATCGACAGGCCAAGCCGGGCGTTGAGTTTGAAGCAGGGGTCGCGCGGACGGGTGACCCGCAGCCGGACGCTCCCGATCACGAGGAGGTCACCAATCCACACCTGTGACTCAGTGAGGCCGATCACCGTCAGGTTTTCGCCGAGCGCGCCTGCCTCCGGGAGCGGCGGGCGCCCGTGCTGGCGGGCGAGCGACTGCCAGAACACGTAGTGCTCGGCCGGGTATACATAGACGGCCTGGAGCGGCGGGCCGTGGATCCGACGCTCGACGGACTCGTCGCCCGCCAGCCCGGTGTCGCTCACCGTCCAGGGGGTCGGGTTGGTGAGCGTGCTGACCGGGCGCTTGTTGATGGCGCTTTCGGTGGCAAACCGCTCGCTCCCGTCCTGGGCAAGAAGCGGGGCCGCACGGCCGACGCTTGCGGCGATCAGCTGCGCCATTGGCTGCGCAGTGTCAGGCCGGGAAGCGCGATGGCCTGCAGCTCGGTATGCCAAAGGCCGGGTTCGCCGAGCGGCTGCGCGTCAGTGACCGTACCGGTGGTGATGACATCGCCGGTTCCGAGCTGTTCGCCGCGCGCGGCGAGTTCGCGAACCAGCCGGCCGAGCGAGGCGAGCGGGCTGCCCATCACCACGGCACCGTGACCCGACCAGCGCTCACCGCCCTCGCGGGTCATGGTGAGCGTGAAGGTCTCGAGGGCACGGGCGAGCGCCGCGGGGCTGTCCGCCAGTTGATCGGGACGCAGACGGGGGCCCACGATCAGCGCAGCGTGCATGCCTTGAGCGGCGTGGCTTTCCATGGGGGCCGATCGCCAGTCGGGGTAGGGCGTGTGGACGATTTCAAAGCCATGGGCGATCCAGGCGCAGGCCTCAATGAGCGCAAGCGGCGTGTCGGCGGCCGGGGTGCGGGCAAGCCCCACCACGATCTCGGGTTCGATCCGCGGCGTGGAGAGGCCATCGAGAAACAGCTCGGCGCGGGTGCCGTCCAGTAGCGTGACGGTGCGGTCATAGATCCGGCCCCAGATCGGTCGGTCGATGCCGAGTCGTGGCCAGGCCGAGACATTGGTGAGGCCCACCTTCCAGCCGATGGGCCGGTCGCCGCGCGCCCGCCGGAGCGCGACGATCGCCTGCGCGACCCGTTCGCCGTCGGCCCAGTCGGTGATCGGCAGGGTCTGGTCACGCTGCACGGTGTGGCCCGCATCCATCGCGGCGAGCAGTAGCTCGGGAGTGAGAGGTTTCATGGCGGAGTCCGGAATTGGCGGCTAGGAGATGAGCCCGAGTGTAAGATCGAAAGTTTTTCCGAGTCGAATTCTGCCGGGAAGTCCGGCGGTTCGCACGGGTCGTGAGGAGAGTTGTCTGATGAATGCGCCAAGCGCCGCTTCTGCTGTCAGCCCTATGCCGGTCTGGAATGCCGCCAACGTGGGCGCCCCCGCCCATGTTCGTCATCGTGGCGTGATCGAATGGGTCGCTTCCATTGCCGCGCTCGCGCAGCCTGAGCGGATCGTCTGGTGTGATGGGTCGGATGAGGAATACCGGCGGCTGTGCGACCAGATGGTCGCGGCGGGCACGCTGCGCCCGCTCAATCCCGAGAAGCGGCCTGGCTCCTACCTTGCCTGGTCGGACCCGTCAGACGTTGCCCGGGTCGAAGACCGCACTTTCGTGTGCCCGGCAAGGCGCGAAGACGCAGGCCCCACCAACAACTGGGTCGATCCGACGGAAATGCGCGCCACCATGCGCGGGCTTTTCCAGGGTGCCATGCGCGGTCGCACGCTTTACGTGGTGCCGTTTTCCATGGGACCGCTTGGCAGTCCGATTGCGCATCTGGGCATTGAACTCACCGACAGTCCCTATGTGGTGGTGAGCATGCGCACCATGACCCGCATGGGTCGGCGCGTCTATGACCTGCTGGGCGAGTCGGGCGCCTATGTGCCGTGTGTGCACACGGTGGGCGCACCGCTTGCGCCTGGCGCGGCCGACGTAGCCTGGCCGTGTAACCCCACCAAGTACATCGTTCACTATCCCGAGACCCGGGAAATCTGGTCGTTTGGCTCGGGGTATGGTGGCAACGCCCTGCTTGGCAAGAAATGCTTTGCGCTGCGCATCGCCTCCACCATGGGTCGGCAGGATGTTGCGGCCGATGGCGAGGGCTGGCTCGCCGAACACATGCTCATTCTGGGCGTCACCAGCCCCGAGGGCCGCAAGTACCACGTGGCGGCGGCCTTCCCGTCGGCCTGCGGCAAGACCAACTTCGCCATGCTGATTCCGCCGCAGGGCTTCGAGGGCTGGCGCGTGACCACCATCGGCGATGACATCGCCTGGATCAAGCCCTCGTCGGATGGCCGACTGCGCGCGATCAACCCTGAGGCCGGCTATTTCGGTGTGGCGCCCGGCACCAATACGCGCACCAACCCAAACTGCATGGCGTCGCTGCGCGAAAACACCATCTTCACCAATGTGGCGCTCACCGATGACGGCGATGTCTGGTGGGAAGGCATGACCGATACGCCTCCCGATCACCTGATCGACTGGCAGGGGCGCGACTGGACCCCCGCGGACGGCAAAGCCGGTCGGAAGGCCGCGCATCCCAATGCGCGGTTCACGGTCGCGGCTACCCAAAATCCGGCGATCGACCCGGCGTGGGACAGCGTCGAGGGCGTGGCGATCGATGCGTTCATCTTTGGTGGCCGGCGCTCCAGCACGGTGCCGCTGGTGACCGAGGCGCGCAATTGGGTCGAGGGCGTCTACATGGCGGCCACCATGGGTTCAGAAACCACGGCTGCGGCGATGGGCCAGCAGGGTGTGGTGCGGCGTGACCCCTTTGCCATGCTGCCCTTCTGCGGCTACAACATGGCCGACTATTTCCGCCACTGGCTGGAGCTTGGCGGCAAGCTTGCTGCGCGCGGGTCGGTGCTGCCCCGGATTTATTGCGTCAACTGGTTCCGCACCGATGAGAACGGTCGCTTCGTGTGGCCGGGCTTTGGCGAAAACATGCGGGTGCTGCGCTGGATCGTCGAGCGTGTCGAGGGTCGCGCGGAGGGCGGTGAGCATGTCTTTGGCATCAGCCCGCGCTATCGTGATCTGCACTGGAGCGGTCTCGCGTTTCCCGAAGACCGGTTTGCGCGCATCACCTCGATCGATCTTGCCGCCTGGCGCGAGGAGTTCCGGCTGCACGGCGAGCTCTTTGAGTCGCTCGCGCAGCGCATGCCCGCCGAGTTGCTCGCGGTCAAGCGCGAACTCGAGCACAAGCTCGCTGCCTGACCGACCGGGTGAGGTCGGCTTCGGGTCGGTGCGCTTGCGCTGATCCGGGTCAAGTGCGCTGCGCGTCCCAAGGCGCGCGGCGCCCCTCCTTTCACTAAAGTGCCAGCGATTCCCTTTTCGGGCGGCGCGTTGGCTCATGGTGACCAGGTTTTTACATCGAGGCGGTGCGCCTCGCGCAGCGGTCGCGCTGTGCCAGCGGTGCGGGATCTGTGCGTGGGAAGCGCCTGGGTTGGCGGTCGAGCGGGCCGCAGCCACGCTGGGTCATGCGCGCGGTCGGCGGCTGCCTGCACCTGTGGGATCGGTTGAGCGGTCTTTATCCTTGGCGGTGCGGCTTCGCGCCGGGCAGGCGCTCTATGTTGCGGGTCAGACGGGTGACGCGGTGTTTGTGCTTCATCGCGGACTGGTGAAAGAGACGCTTGAGGCCGACGAGGGTGAGCGGGTGGTTCGGTTGATTGGCGTGGCCGGGGTCACGGGGCTCTCCGCGCTCCTGGGCGAACCCCATCGCCATTCGGCACAGGTGGTGGGTGACGGCGAAGCGTGTCGGGTGCCGGTAACACGCCTGCGCGATCGGATTCGCTTCGATCCGCAGGGGGCTTTTGCACTCCTTGCCCACTGGCAGGGCGCGCTTGATGACACGGACCACATCATCGCTGCGTTTGCCACGGGACCGGCCCGGTCGCGGCTTGCGCGCTACATCCTTTTTCTGCTCGATACGCTGGGCGATCAGGCACGGCTACGTCGGCAGGAGGCGGCCGAGCTGATCGGCGTCACGCCGGTGAGCGTCACCCGTCTGATCGGAGAGTTCAAGCGCGAGGGGCTGGTTCGTGAAAACGGTCTGCAGCTGGTTGACTGTGATCGGCTGCGGCTCGCCCGGCTCGCGGGTGGGGTCGAAGGGGCTGGTGCGGCCGCGGCGGCCAGGGACGCCCCTGCTGGCTGGTCGAACGATCAGCTGGCAGCGGCGGTGCGCGAGAGCTGATCGGCCTCTGAGAGGGCAGCGATCAGGCTCGCCGGATCAGCGAGCCCGCGGCCGTCCGGGCCAGGCACGCCAGCCAGATCAAACGCGGTGCCGTGATCGGGGCTGGTTCGTACGAAGGGCAATCCGATGGTGATGTTCACACCCTGGTCAAGGCCCAGGTACTTGATCGGAATCAGGCCCTGGTCGTGATACATCGCGATCACGACGTCGAATTGCGCGAACCCTCGGGCGCGCATGAAGACGGTATCGGGGGCAAACGGGCCCTGGGCATCCATGCCGCGGGCGCGGGCCTCGCGGACGGCCGGCGCGATGATGTCGATTTCCTCGCGTCCGAAGAGGCCCGACTCGCCGGCATGGGGATTGAGACCCGCGACCGCCATCCGGGGCGCGGCGAGGCCAGCTGCGCGAAGCGCCCGATCGGTGATCTCGAGGGTGCGCACGATATCGGCTCGGTTCAGCTCCCGAACGGCCTGCGAGAGCGCGACATGGATCGAGACCAGTACCACCCGCAGCTCGGTATTGGCGAGCATCATCCGGACCTCGACCCCGCCTGCCAGTTCGGCGAGCAGCTCGGTATGGCCCGGGTAGCGGTGCCCGGCTGCCTGCAGCGCTTCCTTGGAAATGGGGGCGGTGACGATCGCGCGAACGGCGCGAGCCTGCGCGAGCCGTGTTCCCGCGACGATGGCGCGATAGGCGGCCTCTCCTGCGCGGGGGTCGATGCGGCCGTGAACCAGGTCAGCGGGCAGGCAGGCGACGGGCTCGATGCGAGGGGGGAGCGGTAGCGCAAGCCGCCGGGCTTCGGCGGCGAGCCAGTCCGGATCGCCCACCACGATCAGGCGAGTGGGGTCGGGCGCCCGAGCGACCGCCTTCAGAACGATCTCGGGCCCGATCCCGCAGGGGTCGCCCATGGTGAGGGCGATCGGTAGCGGGTGAGCCGGCGTGCGGGGCGTCGACACGAGCGGCCTGTGGGTCAGTTTGAAGCGGGCGCGCGGCCGGCCGCCTCGATCATGGCATCGAGCAATACCTGGGCGCCCGCAGCCAGATGTTGGGGCTGCGCATTTTCGATTTCGTTGTGGCTGATGCCGCCCTCGCAGGGTACGAAGATCATGGCTGCCGGGCAGGTCTTGGCGACATACACGGCATCATGGCCGGCGCCGCTCGCAAGCCGCTTCACCGTGTGACCTCGGGCATGGGCAAGCTCCTCAATGCGGCTCACCCAGTGCGGATCGAAATGGCAGGGCTCGAAGTGCACGACCTCGGTGAGTTGCGCGGAGAGCCGCTCGTCCGCGGCGATCCGGGTGATGCACGCCTGGATATCAGCCACCATGGCGGCGAGCGTCTCGGCGCGGGCGTTGCGCAGATCGATGGTGAGTCGCACACGGCCCGGGATCACGTTCCGTGAGTTGGGCGAGACCAGAAGCTGACCGACGGTGCCGCGCGCATTGGTTGGATAGTCGGCGGCAATTCGTCTCACCTCGGTGATGACGCGCGCTGCGCCCACCAGGGCGTCGCGCCGCATGGCAAGCGGCGTGGGGCCGGCGTGTGCGTCCTGCCCGGTCAGCTCGAGATCGAACCAGCGCTGGCCGAGCGCCCCCTCGACTGCGCCGATGGTCACGCCTTCTGCCTCAAGAATCGGGCCCTGCTCGATGTGCGGCTCGAAGTAGGCGGCAAAGCGTGGCGCCTGATCGGTGCCGGCGTAGCCGATACGGGATAGCGCGTCGGCGACCGTGATGCCCTCCAGGTCGGTGCGCGCCAGGCAGTGCTCGAGGCTGAAGGCGCCTGCGTAAACGCCTGAGCCCATCATGACGGGTGTGAAGCGGCTGCCCTCTTCGTTGGTCCAGATGGCCACCGCGACCGGACGCTCGGTCGCGATGCGGGCGTCGTTGAGTGCGCGGATCACCTCGAGACCGGCGAGCACACCATAGTTGCCGTCAAATTTTCCGCCGGAGGGTTGGGTGTCGATGTGGCTGCCAACGCCCACCGGGTCGGTATCGCGTGCGCCGGGGCGGATCGCGAAGATGTTGCCGATGGCATCGACCCGGATGCTGCAACCCGCCTCGCGCAGCCAGTCGCAGACGCGGTCGCGGCCCTGGCGGTCAAGGTCGGTGAGGGCGAGACGGCGCACGCCACCCAGTTCGGTTGCGCCGATGGCGGCGAGATCCATGAGGCTTTGCCAGAGTCGATGGCTATCGATTTGCGGGGAGTGGGGGGCGGGCATCGGCGGCGTCCTTCCGGGGGTCAGCTTGAGGGGTTACGGCGCGAGGCGGCGCGCGGGCCCGGGGGTGTCGTGCGCCGGGCGGCTTTGCCGGCGGGCGGCGACTTGATCGTTGCGGCAGTCGGGCGGGGTGCGGCTGCTTTGGGCGTCGATGCGGGCATTGATGCGTGCGTAGGTGCGTGCGTTGTCGACGAGGCGTGCGCGGGGCGGTGCGCAGACCCCAACCGCGCGGAGAGCTGTGCGGCGAGCCCGCGGATCGCCGCGAGGAGTTCATCTCGGCGGGCCTCGCTCGTGCCCGCCTTGATGAGGCTCACCGCCACCGCGGCTACTGCCGGGCCATGCGCGGCCGAAAACACGGGCGCGCCAAAACATTCCATGCCCTCGGCCATTTCCTCATCATCGGTGGCGTGGCCATCGGCTCGCGCCTGTGCGAGCTGGCGCAAAAGCGCAGCCACGCTTGGCACGCTATGACGGGTCGGGCGAGGTAGACCGCGCCCGCCCGCGAACAACGCGCGGACCTCGCGCGGATCGAGCGTGGAGAGGATCGCTTTGCCGCTTGAGGTGCAGCTCGCCGGGAAACGGCCGCCCACGCGAAAGTTCACCGCAAGCGCCCGAGTTCCGGGGCGGCAGCCGAGGTAGAGCACATCGGACCCGTCCAGCACCGCGAGCATGACGGTTTCGGAGGCAAGGGGTCCTGTATCACCTGCGAGCTCGTGGAAGGCACTTGCGACGTCCGAATGAACGGACCAGGCACCTGCCCACTGCAGCGGGCGGGTCCCCAGTGAGAATTCGCCGGCGTCGCTGCGGCGGACCAGATCGAGCTCAACTAACGTGGACAAGAGCCCGTGCACGCTGCTCTTGGGCGCGGCGAGATCGCGCGCAAGCTGCGCAAGACTTAGCGGCCGGCGGGCGCGCGCGAGCGAATCGAGGAGCCGGACCGCCCGCTCAACCGCCGGTACGAGCCTTGGCGCGGCTTGCAGGGTGGTGCGCCCGGCGGTTCGGGTTGACAGCGTTGGGTCGGCCATTTAAGGTTGGACAGGTATTCGCTCAAATGAACAGTTGTTCAGCCGGTTGAACGGCTGGCAGGCTTCGATTGAAACCCAAACGCAAGGAATCCGCAAGTGGGCAGCCCTGAAAGCATTCTCTCCCAGACCCTGGTCGGTCACTGGATCGGCGGCCAGCCGGTCGCTCCCAGCCCGGCGAGCCGTCGCGCCCCGGTCTATAACCCGGCCACTGGCGCGGTGGCGCGCGAGGTGGGCTTTGCCTCGCCGGGCGACGTCGATGCCGCGGTGCAGGCAGCCGCCGCTGCGGCGCCCGCTTGGGCGGCCACGCCCGCGCTGCGCCGCGCGCGCGTCATGTTCCGTTTCAAGGAAATCGCCGAGCGTCGTGCCGACGAACTCGCCGCGGCCATCACTGCCGAGCACGGCAAGGTGCTCTCCGATGCACAGGGCGAGGTGGTGCGCGGGCTCGAGGTGGTCGAATTCGCCTGCGGCATTCCACAGCTCCTGAAGGGCGAGTACAGCGAGCAGGTCGGAACCGGCATTGACATGTATTCCATCCGCCAGCCGCTTGGCGTGTGCGTGGGCATCACACCGTTCAATTTTCCGGCAATGGTTCCCATGTGGATGTTCCCGGTGGCGATCGCCTGCGGCAACACCTTCATCCTCAAGCCTTCCGAGCGTGATCCATCGGCCTCGCTTCTGATTGCTTCGTGGCTGAAAGAGGCGGGCCTTCCTGATGGTGTCTTCAACGTGGTGCAGGGTGACAAGGTGGCTGTCGATGCCCTCCTCAAGCATCCGCTCGTGAGCGCGGTGAGCTTTGTGGGGTCCACGCCGATTGCGCGCTACATCCACGACACGGCGGCTGCACACGGCAAGCGCGTGCAGGCGCTCGGTGGCGCCAAAAATCACATGGTGGTGATGCCAGACGCTGATCTTGAGCAAGCGGTTGATGCGCTGATCGGCGCGGCCTACGGTTCGGCGGGCGAGCGCTGCATGGCGATCTCGGTGGCGGTGGCCGTGGGTGATATTGCCGATCGGCTGGTTGCACGACTGGCCGAGCGGGTGCCCGCGATCAAGGTCGCCGACGGCACCGACCCCAAGGCCGAGATGGGTCCGCTTGTTACACGGGCGCACGCCGACAAGGTGCTGGGTTATGTGGATTCGGGCATCGCAGAGGGCGCGAAACTGGTGGTCGATGGACGGAGTCTGCGGGTTGCCGGGCGCGAGCAGGGCTTCTTCGTAGGTGGCTGCCTGTTTGATCATGTCAGCCCCGGCATGAAGATCTATCGCGAGGAAATCTTCGGCCCGGTGCTATCCATTGTCCGGGTGCCGAGTTTCGACGAGGCGCTTGCGCTCATTGACTCGCATGAGTTTGGTAACGGCTGCGCGATCTTTACCCGTGAGGGCGATGCGGCGCGCGAGTTTGCCGCCCGGGTGAAGGTTGGGATGGTGGGCATCAACGTTCCCATTCCGGTGCCGCTGGCGTTTCACTCGTTTGGTGGCTGGAAGGCATCGCTCTTTGGCGATCATCACATGCACGGGCCCGAGGGCGTGCGTTTCTACACCCGCGCAAAGGCAGTCACTCAGCGCTGGCCGGCGGGTATTCGCGCGGGCGCCGAGTTTGTGATGCCCACCATGAAGTAAACCGTCGGCCCGGCGGTCAGGGCCAAGCGGCGCCCCCGCCTGGGACGGCTTCTGCACGAGGGAGAAAGTAGTCATGGCTTTCACGTTGAAGGACCCGGCGCTCCTGCGCGCCGAGGGCTATATCAATGGTGCGTGGACGGCCGCCGACAGCGGCGCCCGCTTTGCGGTCACCAATCCGGCTAATGGCGCAGAGTTGGCGCACGTGGCCGACATGGGCGCAGCCGAAACCCAGCGTGCGATCGCGGCGGCCGAGGCTGCGCTTCCGGCCTGGCGGGCCCGAACCGCGAAGGATCGCGCGGCGATTTTGCGGCGCTGGTTCGATCTGATTCTCGCCAACACCGAGGATCTGGCCGCACTCATGACGGCCGAGCAGGGTAAACCGCTTGCCGAGTCGCGCGGTGAGGTTGCCTACGGGGCATCGTTCATCGAGTGGTTTGCGGAAGAGGGTAAGCGTGCCTATGGTGAGATCATCCCCACTTATGCGGCGGACCGGCGGATACTCGTCATGCGCCAGCCGATTGGTGTGTGCGCAGCCATCACGCCCTGGAACTTCCCCATCGCCATGATCACGCGCAAGGTCGCGCCAGCGTTTGCGGCGGGCTGCACCGTGATCGCCAAGCCTGCGGAGGCAACGCCCCTCTCGGCGCTTGCGCTCGCAGAGCTTGCCGAGCGTGCGGGCCTGCCGCCCGGGGTATTCAATGTGGTCACCGGCGATGCGGCGCGCGCGCCCGAGATCGGCCTTGCGCTCTGCGAGAGCCCGGTGGTTCGCAAAGTGTCATTTACCGGTTCGACCGAAGTCGGGCGCATTTTGTTGTCGCAATCGGCGAGCACCGTGAAGAAGCTCTCGCTCGAGCTGGGTGGTAACGCGCCCTTCATCGTTTTTGACGACGCTGACCTTGACGCTGCGGTGGAGGGTGCGATCGCCTCGAAGTACCGCAATGCGGGCCAGACCTGCGTGTGCGCGAACCGCCTCTATGTGCAGGATGGCGTTTACGACGAGTTCGCAAAGCGGCTGTCTGCGCGCGTGGCGCAGTTCAAGGTGGGTGCGGGGTCCGAGCCTGGCGTCACCATCGGCCCGCTGATCGAGGCCGCGGCGATCGCAAAGGTCGAAGAGCATGTGGCCGATGCACTCGCTCAGGGCGCAACGGTGCTAACTGGCGGGCGTCGTCACGCGTTGGGTGGGCTTTTCTATGAGCCCACTATCCTTGCCAATGTCACGCAGTCAATGAAGGTTGCGCGCGAGGAAACCTTCGGCCCGGTGGCACCGCTGTTTCGGTTTCACACCGAGGCTGAGGCGATCGCGATGGCCAATGCCACCGAGTTCGGACTCGCCGCGTATTTCTTCTCGCGAGATCTGGGGCGAGTGTTTCGCGTCGCCGAAGCGCTTGAGAGTGGCATGGTGTGCGCGAACAGCGGGCTCCTGTCCACCGAGGTGGCGCCCTTCGGCGGGGTCAAGCAGTCGGGCCTTGGTCGAGAGGGTTCAAAGCACGGGCTCGACGAATACCTCGAGATCAAGTATCTGTGCCTGGCGGGTATCAACTAAAGCGCGATCGTGCGTGCGCGCGGGGCCGTTGGCCGCGCGTGTTCAAACAAGGCGGAGCTGATGATGAGAGTGAAGGCCGCGGTATTGCGACAGATGGGGTTGCCGCTTCCCTACGCGCAGAGTCAGCCGATTGCAATTGAAGAGGTGGAGCTTGCGCCGCCCGCGCAGGGCGAGGTGTTGTTGCGCATTCATGCAGCCGGCCTCTGCCACTCCGACCTGTCGGCGATCAACGGTGATCGGCCCTGGCCGATGCCGATCGTGATTGGGCATGAAGCGGCGGCCGAGGTGGTGGAGTTGGGCGAGGGCGTGACCGATCTTGCGGTGGGCGACCATGTGGTGCTCATCTTCCGTCCGAGCTGCGGAGCTTGCGCGAGCTGTTCGGTCGGGCGGCCGGCACTGTGCGGCCCTGGGGGCGAGGCCAATGCGGCGGGCACCCTGCTGGGGGGCTATCGACGGCTCGCCTCGGTGACGGGCGCTGGCATTGACGGGCGGGCCGGGGGCGCGCTCCATCATCACCTGGGTTGTGCGGCGTTTGCTGAATACGCGACGGTATCCCGTCGCTCGGTGGTTCGTATCGATGCTTCGCTACCCTGGGATGAGGCGGCACTTTTTGGTTGCGCGGTGATCACCGGCGCGGGCGCGGTCTACAACACGGCGCGAATGGAGGCGGGTTCGCGAGTGGCGGTGGTGGGGTTGGGTGGCGTGGGGTTTGCGTCGCTCCTTGCCGCGCTTGCTGGCGGCGCACGCCAGGTCGTCGCGGTCGACATGCTCGAGAGCAAGCTCGAGCTCGCCCGGTCGCTGGGCGCAAGCGCCTGTGTGAATGCGGCGGATCCAGAGGCCATCGCCAAGGTCCGCGATCTGACGGGCGGCGGGGTTGACTATGCGTTCGAGATGGCGGGCAATGTCGCCGCGCTCGAGCTCGCTTATCGCATCACCGCGCGCGGCGGCACCACGGTGACGGCAGGGCTCCCCAATCCGGCGGCGCGCTGGTCGTTGCAGGCGGTGTCGCTCATTGCAGAGGAGCGTACGCTCAAAGGGAGCTATGTCGGCTCGTGCGTGCCATCGCGTGATGTGCCCCGGTTCATCGCGATGTACCGGCAGGGGGTGCTGCCTGTCGATCGGCTGCTGTCGGAGAGAATCCGTCTCGAGGACATCAACCCGGCGCTTGATCGCCTGGCGCGGGGCGAATCGATCCGCCAGGTCATGATGATGAGCTGATTGCCGATGAGCACTTCGCCTGAAACCTTCGACT
>JAGWXN010000274.1 GCA_018969885.1 Betaproteobacteria bacterium
CCTTCATCGTGAGTTTCGACCACTCACGCTGGTACCGCCCCGGTCTGGTAGCCACGCTCACGCTGGTTGCTGTGCTCTTTGTCGCGGGTCGGCATGCGATCCCCGAATGGTTCGGCGTGCACTGGGGGTACGGCGCGACCGAGCTGCGCTATCTCTTTGCTCTCATGCTGTTTCTGGTGTGCCTGCTCTGCCATGGTGAACTGTATCGCCGCCGCCCCACTGACCCTGCGCGATTAACCGGGTACTACCTCTGGATGTCGTTTGGTGGCGCGTGCGGCGGTTTGTTCGTGGCGCTGGTGGCCACCCATGCTTTCAATGATTTTCACGAGTGGCCTATCGGACTGGCTGCGGCCGCGGCGCTGTCGGTGCTCGTCATCGACCGGCAATGGCGGGCGCGCCGCCAGGTGACTTCAGACGCTCTGGCGCCTGGCGCATTGCGCAAGCACCCCGCACGCTGGGTTGCGGTAGCGGTCTGCGCGGGCTTTGCCTTCTGGTGGGACAGTCCGATCCGCGGCCGCGCCACCAGCGTGCCGGGCGCGGTTGAGGCCACGCTCGATCAATCGCGAAATTTTTACGGGGTGGTCGCCGTGGTCGAGCGCCGCTTTCCTGCCGAGCCCGCGCGCGACCACCGCGTGTTCTACAGCGGACAGGTCACGCATGGCATCCAGCCACTCTCGCCCGATCTCATGCAAAAGCCTGTGAGTTATTACAACCCTGACAGCGGTATCGGCCTGGCCTTGCAATATCTCAACACGCGACAAGACAAGGTCGATGTCGCCATCACGGGGCTGGGCGCGGGCACGGTCGCGCTCTACGCGCGCCCCAAAGATCGCTATGACTTTTTCGAAATCAATCCGGAGGCCGAACGGATTGCGCGGAACTGGTTCACGTTCCTGGGCGATTCGAAGGCGCAAAAGCTCCAGGTGCTGATTGGGGACGCCCGGCTCACCTTCGCGCAGCTTCCAGAAAACCAGCGCTACGACATGATTCTGCTGGCAGCCTTCAGCGGCGGATCCGTACCGGTGCACCTTCTAACCCGCGAGGCTTTCAGCGCCTATGCTGCCCATCTGAAACCCGATGGCTTCCTGGTGGTGAACATCACGAATGCTTACCTCAACCTGTATCCGGTGGTGAAGCGGCAGGCTGAGGCACTGGGCCTTGAGGTACGCAGTCGCTTCCAGGAAAGCGATCCCCGGCGCTTCATCCGTGAGAACCACTACATGATCCTCACCCGAGACGCCGAGTTTTTGCGCACGCATCCTTCGGTGGACCGTCCGATTCGCGATGCCCAAGGCCGCATCATTGGAACGGCTCAGACCGACATCCCCGGCGTGGGCCTTTGGACGGACAACTTCAGCAGCATCACGCCCCTAGAATGGCGATGAAGCGCAGGCCCGGTCTGTCGGCCTGCGAACCTGCCGCCCGATCGGATTTCCTCATCACCCGGACACCCACCCATGCCCGAGATTTACATCTACGCCATTGAAGGCCGATCGATGGACCAGAAACGCGCGCTGATCCGCGAGATCACCGACTCCGTGGTCCGCAATTTTCAGGTGGACCCCTCAACCGTGATGATTCAGATCATGGAGACGCCCAAGACCTCAAAGGCCAAGGGTGGGGTATTGTTTTCTGACCGCGACGCACCTTGAGCTGAAACGGCGCGTACTGCGCATCAATGGGCCCGAGGTCACCCCGGCACGTCCACCCCGCCAACGGACCCAGGTCACTCCACTTTCGCGCCGGAGCTTCGCACCACGCGTTCCCACAGCGCGAATTCGTTCGCCAGAATGGCCTCCGAGGGCTGAGGGGCAGACCGCACCATGTCCATCCCAGACTCCCCGAGCTTACCGATGATCTCGGGTTGCGCGGTCACGCTCGCAAGCGTGTCGTGCAGCGTGGCCAGGACCGCAGCCGGCGTTCGCGCGGGCACCATCAGGCCCACGATCAGGCTCGCGTCCATGCCGCGAATCCCCGCCTCGGCGAACGTGGGAACGGCAGGTAAACCGGAGAATCGCTTTTCACCGGTCAGTGCAAGCGGCCGGAGTTTGCCCGAAGCAATATGCGCCCGAGCCGTGCCAGGAACCGCAAACATCATTGGCACCTGCCCGCCGATCACATCCAGAATCGCCTGGCCTGCGCCCTTGTAGGGCACATGCACGATATCGATGCTTGCGGCGGTCTTCAGCATTTCAGCGGCCAGATGCACCAGGGTGCCGCTTCCTGCTGAAGCATAGGTCAGCCCACCGGGACGCGCGCGGGCGAGCTCTATCAATTCGGTCACATTGGCCGCTGACAGCGTGGGATGCACCGCCAGGACCAGCGGGGTGCGGCCCACGATCATGATCGGGGCGAGGTCACGGCGCGCGTCATAGCTCAATCGCGTGTAAAGCGAGGCATTGACCACCAGCGCGCTATCGAACAGCAGCACGGTATAGCCGTCTGGCGCGGCCTTGGCGACATGATCAATGCCGATATTGCTGCCCGCACCGGGCCGGTTTTCCACCACGATCTGCTGCTTGAGCGCCTCGCTCCACTTGGGCGCGATCAGTCGGGCCACAAAGTCGCCAATCCCGCCAGGCGGATACGGTACGACCATGCGAACCGGCCTGGATGGAAACGCTTCCTGCGCGTGAGAAGCCGCGGCCAACAACATGCTCGCCAGCACCACGCCGAGCGGGCCAATCAGACGGGTCAGAGAGAAGGTCATGGGGAGTGCTCCTTGTAATGCTCGCGAACAGGGCCACCCAGACGCGAGAGGCTTGACCGGTTGAGTCTAGCCCCCACCCGTTCGAAACGATAGCGCCTGTTTCGCGGCCACGCGCGGCTGCCCTCCCGGGTACCCGCTGTCGTCCTGCTGTGATAGCGTCAAAGGCGTTCACATCATGGAGATTTTTCGGTGCAGCGTCGATCCCTACTTGCCTTAGGTGTAGCGTCACTATCGCTCGACTCGCGTGTCGCTCAGGCGCAGAGCACCTGGCCGTCGCGCCCGGTGCGCATGGTGGTTCCCACGGGCCCGGGCAGTTCGCTTGACCTCATCATTCGGGCCACCAGCGATCGCCTGTCCGCGCGGCTGGGTCAACCCATCGTGGTCGATAACAAGCCTGGTGCGGCCGGACTCATTGGCACCGACGCCATTGCCAAGGCCTCTGATGGTCACACGTTTGGCATCAGCTTCAATGGTCCGTTGGCATTCGCACCATTTCTCTATCAGAAGATGCCTTATCGGCTGCCCGATGACTTCGCGCCCATCGTCATGACCACCAGCCAGCCCAATGTGCTGGCGGTCAACGCCAAGCTGCCGGTACAGTCCGTCGCGGACCTGGTGCAGTGGCTGCGGGCCAACGTGGGCAAAGCCTCTTTCGCATCGATTGGTAATGGCAGCTCCTCACATCTGTCGATGGAGCTGCTCAAAGTCGCCACCGGCACCTTCGCGCTGCACATTCCCTATAACGGGTCGCCGCCCTCGGCCCTGTCGGTCGCTACGGGTGAAACGCAAATGATCATGACGGTAGCACCCGCGCTCCTGCCCCATGTGCAGGCGGGACGTGTGCGCCTGCTCGCTGTGACCAGCCGCACGCGATACGGGCCTCTGCCCGATCTGCCCACGATCGCCGAGTCGGGAGTGCCGGAACTGAAAGACTTCGAGGCCATTGCGTGGAACGCGATCGTGGGGCCAGCCAGCACGCCTGCGCCCGTGGTTGAACGCTTGAACCGCGAGTTCAACGACGCCCTCCAGGATCCGGCTATCGCAGAGCGGCTGATCGGGCAGGGAATGACGCCCACAGGCGGCAGCCCGGAGGTGCTTGCCCGTTTAATGGCCGATGAGGCGACGCGATGGGGCCCGGTCATCCGGCGCACGGGCATCACGCTTTAAGGCGTCCGCTAACCCGCCCGCAAAGTCGGCAGCACATGTTCGCCGAACAGCTCCACCGTGCGAACCGGATCACTCGCCAGACTCACGGTGAACATCAGGCGCGTCGCCCCTGCTGCCTTGGCGGCCAGCGCCTGACGCAGACAATCGTCTGGGGTACCCCAGATGGATAGCCTTCCCGCCAGATAGTCGAACAGCCCCAGCTCATCGACCATTCGTGCATCGGCTTCGCCTGGACGGGTGCTGTAGCGCCGGCGAAGCTCGCGCAGCGGCTCGATCTTGTCTGAAGGTACGCCGCGCGCCTCAAGGTCTTCCGTGCCAATGACATAGCCACTGACAAATGCGAGGATCGCGCCGATTTTCCGGCGCGCGACGTCCCGGTCCTCGTGGCAATCCAGGCAGCCGATCTGCCAGACCTCGACGCTTTCGGGATCGCGTCCTGCCTCCGCTGCGCCACGCGCGATATGCGCGGTGGAGGCCGACAGACTGACCCGGTCGAGTCCGTAATTGACAAAGACACCGTCCGCGCAGCGCCCCGCCGCGGCCAGTGAACGGGGAAGCGATGCTGCCTGGAACACGGGCGTGGGGCGCTTGACCCACGGAAGCTGTGCCGTACCGCCCCGGTATTCAGCCTTCTCACCGGCCAGCAGCGTCTTGATGTAAGCAATACCCTCGCTCATTTCAGCGACTGGCGTACC
>JAGWXN010000017.1 GCA_018969885.1 Betaproteobacteria bacterium
GCCGCGATAGTGGTGCTCGCGCCGATCCTGGCACCGGTCGCCATTCAATTCGGCATCGATCCGGTGCATTTCGGCATCATCATGGTGGTGAATCTGGCGCTTGGCATGATCACACCGCCGTTTGGTGTGAATCTGTTTGCCGCCTGCACGGTTGCCAAGATCTCGTACGATGAGATCATCCCGCCGATCATGCCTTATGTGGCGGTGGTGGTAGCGTGCCTGGCTGTGATTACATTTGTCCCGGAACTCAGCCTGTGGCTGCGCGATCTGGTGTATCGCTGACCGGCCTGTGCCACAGCAAGCGATCTCACGTAGCCTGCGCCTTGGCGAGGGACGCCGCCCCTTGCGATCGCCCGAACCACATTGCATAAAGCACAGGCAGTACAAGCAGGGTGAGTAGCGTGGCCGAGGCCAGTCCGCCAATCACCACGATGGCGAGCGGGCGCTGGGTCTCAGCGCCAATTGCTGTGCTGACTGCCATCGGTAACAACCCCAGCGCAGCCAGGAAGGCCGTCATGAGCACCGTTCGTAGTCGTTGCATGGCACCTTCGGTAATGGCCTCGATCAGACCCATTCCACTCGCACGCAATTGCTGAAAAACTGACAACATCACCACACCATTCAACACTGCCTGTCCGGATAGGGCAATGAACCCGATGGCGGCCGAGACCGATAAGGGAATGTTGAACAGGGCCAGCGCTACGAAGCCTCCGATCAGCGCAAGCGGCACGTTGACGAGAATGAGCAGCGCCGCTTTCAGCGATTTGAACGCATCGAACAGCAGCACGAAAATCAGCGCGAGCGATAGGGGCACCACCACGCTCAGCCGCTTCATTGCGCGTTCCTGGTTTTCGAACTCACCGGACCAGCTGAGTACGTAGCCGCGCGGAATTTGAACATGGCGATCAACCCGCTGCTTCATATCGGCAACCACTGATCCCATGTCGCGTCCGCGGATGAAAATGCCGATGGCCATCGTGCGGCGACCGGCCTCCCGTGCAATGTTCATCGCGCCCCCGGCTTCCCGCAGGGTTGCAACCGCGGAGAGTGCCACGTAGCCGCCATCAGGGGTGGGAATGGGAATGTTGGCGAGCTGCGAGAGCGACCGCTGGCTTGGCGCGAGGCGGACCGCGAGCCCGAACCGGCGCTCGCCCTCCCAAATGCTGGTAACCGGCCGCCCGGCAAGCGCGGCTTCAATGACATCCTGGATGTCGGCGACATTGAGCCCGTAGCGACCGACGCGGTCTCGATCGATTTCAATCAGCAGCTGAGGAAGTTCGCCCAAGCGATCGATTTCGGCCCGATATACCCCCTGAACCTGCTTCACCTCGTGCTCGATCGCCTGCATGGTGGTGCGAAGCACGGAAAGATCGTCGCCGGCAAGCTTGATGACGATCTGGCCGTCGATCTGCGAGATAGACTCCAGCACGTTGTCGCGAATGGGCTGCGAGAAGGTAGGCTCCATACCTGGAATGGACTGAACCGCACGTTCCAGTTCTTCGAGCAGCTGCTCGCGGGTGAGACCCTTTCGCCATTCCTCGGGTGGCTTCAGGTCGACGAACATTTCAGCCATTGCGATTGTTTTTGGATCAGTGCCGTCTTCGGGTTTTCCCGCTTTTGAGACAACGGTACGAACCTCTGGAACTCGCCGCATTGCCGACCGAAGCTGATGCAGTACCGTCTGCGCCTCTTCGATGGATACGCTCGCGGGCAGGCGCACGTTGACCCAGAGCGTGCCCTCGTTCAGTTCGGGGAGGAATTCCGAGCCGAGGCGGGTGGCAACGCCCATCGCCGCTGTAAACGCAAGCAGTGCAGCCAGCACGACCGTCTTTCGCCAGGTAAGGGCCCAGCCAAGAACAGGTCGGTAGATACGTTTCGAGAACGTGACAAGCCGATTGTCATGGTGCGGTAGCCGTCGCCGCAGCACTTGCCGGGCGAGAAGGGGCAAGAGCGTGAGCGAAAGAATCAGTGAGGCAATGAGCGCAGCCACCACCGACAAGGCCATGGGCTGGAAGATTCGGCCTTCATGTCGCTCCAATGCGAAGATTGGAATGTGGGCCGCGATGATGATGAGCATTGAAAATAGCGTGGGCCGGCCGACTTCGTTGGTGGCGGATTCAATCAGTTTGGTTCGCTCGCGTTCGCTCATGCCTTCGCCGCGCAGGGACAGCCGATACATGATGTTTTCAATCACGATGACCGCGCCGTCAACAATGATGCCGAAATCAAGCGCACCCAGGCTCAGCAGGTTCGCAGGAATGCCCATGATCCGCAGGCCCAGGAACGTAGCAAGGAGCGATAGCGGAATAATCATGACCACCAGCAGGCTGGCGCGCAGGTTCGACAGAAACAGATAGAGCACAAGCGCGACGAGCAGGGCGCCTTCCAGCAGGTTGGTAAAAACCGAGCGCAGCGTGCGCTCCATGAGCCAGGTGCGGTCATAAAAAGGTGCGATCTGTACGCCGGGAGGTAGTCCGCGTGCGTTCAGATCGGCAATACGTTCCTTCACCCGGCGTAGCACCTCAGCCGGATTTTCACCGCGACGCATGATGACGATTCCGGTCACCACATCGTTATCGTCGTCTTGCCCAACCGTGCCCAGGCGCGGTACTTCGCCAATTCGAACCTGTGCCACGTCAGACACCAAAATAGGGGTGTTATTTCGTGTGGTCACTGCAATTCGGCCAATGTCATCGGTGCTGCGCAGGAGCCCGATGCCGCGAATGGTGAACTGCTGCCCGCCCTGCGAGACGTAGCTTCCTCCAGCGTTGGCGTTGCCTCGACCCAGTGCCTCGAGCAGTTGCTGGTAGGTGAGCTTGTAGGCCCGCATGCGGTCGGGATCGGGTTGAACCTCGTATTGTTTGATGGCGCCGCCCATCGCAATGACATCAGCAACGCCCGGCACTTGCCGCAACGATCGTTCGACCACCCAGTCTTCGATTGAACGCAATTCAATCGGGCTGTAGCCCTCGCCCCGCAGACGGTAGCGAAGCACCTCGCCAACCGGCGTGGCGTTTGGCGCAACGCTGGCTTCTACTCCCGCAGGCAGCGACACCCCTCTCAACCGTTCATTGACCTGCTGGCGAATGACGTTGACATTTGCGTGGTCGTTGTAGGTGATGACGTTGAATGACAGGCCGAACTGCGTGTGGGAGAACAGCCGGATGGAATTGGGCAGCCCTGAAAGTGCGACCTCGATCGGGAGCGTGACCTGCTTTTCAACCTCCTCGGCTGCAGCGCCGGGGTAAAGCGCGATCACTGTGACCTGAGTGTCGGTGACGTCCGGAAAGGCCTCAACGGGAAGCTGTCGGAAAGCGACGATGCCCGCAATGACGAAGAGCAGCGTACCAATCAGAACCAGGAGCGGCTGATTGAGCGAATAACGGATCAGCCGTTTCATCGAGCTGCACCTCGACCCGATGTCGAGGTGCGCTCGTTGGCGTCGGCTGCACCGCGATAGATTCTGGCCAGCAGCAGCGTATTTTCGATCAGCACCTGTTCGCCGGTACGAAGCGCGTTGCGGATCAGCACCCGATCTGACCCGAGGTAGGTGATCTCAGTTTGCCGTGGTTCGAATTCGCCCGGGCTCGGGGACACGTAGATCCAGTGCGCGTTGTTCTCGCGCATTACGGCTGAAGCTGGTACGACCGTACCCTGGCCAGGCGACTGGCTGACCCGAACACGGCCCAGCATCTCCACCTTGAGCAAGCGCGCGATGTTATCGACCCGGGCTCTGACCTTGAGGGTTCGCGTGAGGGGGTCGATCGCGTCACCCACAGCCATGATCTCGGCGGGAAAGCTGCGATCAGGGTAGGCGTTTGCGATGAATTCAACGCGGCGACCGGGCTCCACCTGCGACAGATCGCCCTCGCGAACGTCAACCTGCAGCCAGAGTTGGGTGGGGTCAGTCAGCACAAACAGCGCACTCGAGCCCGGCCCGAATTGTTCCGGACGCAGTTCCTGGCCGGGGTTGAGATTGCGCTCGACCACGACCCCGGTGATACCCGCCGTGATGGCCAGGCGCTGATTGATGGCCTCTGATCCGCCGTATAGCCGCGTTCGGGCCTGCGTGCGGTCGAGTTCGGTTTGCGCGCGCAGGGCATCTGTTTCGGCCTGCTCAAGCTCCTTTCGCGCTGCGATGCCTATTGCGTGCAGATCGCGTATCCGGTCGAGCTGGCGGTTGGCCTGGACGAGGTCGGCCCGCGCCCGGCTGGCATCGGCCTGCGCGACACCAAATTCTGGGGAGGCCAACTCAGCCAAAACCTGCCCCACTGCGACGCGGCTCCCGACGTCGGCACGAATCGCAGAGATTCGCCCTGCAAAGGCCGGATAAATACGTTGCGTTCGGTCTTCGTCCCAGATCACCCGCGCAGGCATGTCCACGTTGACCGGGCGTGCCGGCTCGGCGGCCACCGTTTTCAGCGAATTGAGTTGTGGGTGCCCAGTCGGGAAGCGAAGCGTGGTGCCCGTGAGGATAGGGCGTGCGGGCGGGGGTTGACCCGAGGGCGCATCCTGGCAGCCAACCAGCAGGAGCGTGACGAGGGTCGTAACAGGAATCAGGCAGATCAGGCGCTTTGAAACCACGTGGCGTCCAGTGTGTGTGAGTGCAGCGTTATGGCGCGACGCTTTGCGAACGAAGACGCCATTCGGTATCGGCGCGCGCGGCATCGAGGCGCGCCTGGACCGCATCGAGCCGTACGGCCCTGAAGGTGCGACGCGCGTCGAGCAGATCGGTGAGTGAGGTAGCGCCGCGCGTGTAGGCGGCCTCGGCCCGTTCCAGAACTTCACGAGAGCGCTCAAGAATGCGCGTCTCAATGCTATCCAGGCGCGCAGCCGTTGCGACGCGCCGGAGATGGAGCGACGTTAACTCGGACTCGGCCGCCACCGATGCCTGGCGGAGCGACGCTTCGGCCCGCTGTAACCCCGCGACAGCCTGACGGATCTCGCCTTCGAATCGGTAGTTGAGTTGCCATGGGAACTGGGCGCGCAACTGCACTGAGGCCCGTTGATCGGGGGGATAGTGGTTGAGACCGCCCCCCCAGGTGATGTCGGTGGTCTGCGCGGCGCGTGCCAGGTCGAGCGCCGCGCGAGCAGCCTCGACCCTCGAGCGTGCGGCACGGACGTCGGCCCGTTGATTAACCAGCAGATCGATGGATGGCGTGGCGGGCGGCAGCGTCGCCGAATCGACCGGCGCGGCCCGGTTCGCTGGACCAGACGACGACGCGGACGACGCCGGCCAGCCCCCAGTCGCCTCGATCTGATCATTGGCGAGGGCGGCCGCCTGGGCGAGCGACACGGCGGCGAGGCGACGAGCGGCCCGGAGCGCGGCATCGTCCTGTCTGGCACGCTCGGTCTCAATCAGGACGCGAGCGGTCTCCTGTTCGGAGATATCGCCCTTCTGAAGACGTAAGCGAGCGGTATCGGCCATCTGCTCGGCGCTTCGCAGCATTTGAGCCGAATCGGCCTCCCGGTCCTGGGCAGCGAGGAGGTCCCAGAATGCGCTGGCAATGGTGATCTGGCGGGTAAGGAGGACATCGGTTCGATCGAGGCGTGCGGCCTGAAGGCTGAGTTCCGCGCTGCGGGTACGGTGCATTCGCTTATCGCCGCGTTCCCACACCCAATCCACCCCGACCCCTTTGTCCAGGCGTTTTCCGCCCGCCCAAGACCCAGGACCCATACCGTTCTGGAGATCGATGGATGCGACCGAGGCGGAGACGGTGGGTAGCGGGGCCCGGTCGGCAGCGACAACACCGCCCGATGCCGCGTCGACATCGGCTCCCGCGACCATGACGTCCGGATGACGCTCGGCCCGGAGCAGGACTGAATCGAGTGACAGCCGTTCAGGCGCGGATTGAGCGCCACTCCCGGCCGCAACCCACGCGAGGAGCAGGCCTGCTGCGATCCGAAAGCGGCTGGGGCGAATCACTGGTTTTTTTGATTGTCGTATGCTCACCTTGTGGTTATCGCACGCAGTAACTGACTCGAACCTGACTTGCGCGACGGCTTCCTGAGCACGCAACCCTCATGCGAATTCTGCTGATCGAAGATGACACGGTGCTGCGTCAGGTGCTTGCCCGCAGTCTTTCCGGGGCGGGGCACCACGTTGACCCGTGCGACAACCTCGCCGACGCGGCAACCTTGTGGTCGCTGCAGCCCTTCGATGCCGTGCTGCTCGATCTGAACCTGCCTGCGTCGCGCCAGCCCGGGGCGCCGTCCGCAAACGGGCTCAAGTTACTTCGCGCTGCCCGTGCGCGCGGTGACCGCACACCGGTGCTCATCCTCACTGCGCGTAATCGCACCGATGAGCGGATTGATGGACTCAACAGCGGCGCAGACGACTACCTGGGAAAGCCGTTCGAACTCGATGAGGTGGAGGCTCGGCTAAGAGCGTTGGTGCGCCGCGCCCGAAGCTGGCTTGACGACGTTCAAACCATAGGCGCGCTCACCCTGGAGCGGCAGAAGCGGCGGTTCCTGGTCGGAGGCGAGGAATTATTCCTGCCATCCCGAGAGTTCCAGGTGCTCTGGGAATTGATGAGTCCTGTCGGCCGGGTGGTGAGCAAGACCGATCTCGCCGATAAGCTTTCCGATCTCGATGATCTGCTCGCGCCGAACGCGCTGGAAGCCTTCATTTCCCGATTGCGAAAGAAACTGGCAGGTAGCGGCGTTGGCATTCGTACCCTGCGGGGCCTGGGCTATTCGCTGATTCTGGAGGACGAATGAGCGCGACCCGCAGGCTGCCCACCCTGGGCCGACGGCTGGTTCTTCATATGGTCACCGCGCTGGTCCTTGGTTGGCTGATCGCAAGCTTTGGAATCGTCTGGGTGGCTGCCCATTTCATGCAGCGGGCGTATGACCGGGGGCTGGTGGAGGACGCGCTGCTCGTGGCTGAGCGCGTACTGGCAGATCCATCATCCGCGAGCGGTCTATCGCTCAAACTCACGCCTGCCGAACTGCGCTCGGTATTGTTCGACACCACCGAGTCGATCTATTTTCTGGTGCGTGAAGCGGGCGGACAATTCGTTGCAGGGCACCCGGGCCTGGCGGCCGCGCCAGACGCCGAGGAACCCTTGCCGTATTTCGTGGAGCGGACCTTCGACGGGGCTCCGGTGCGTCTGGCCACCATCCTCAAACAGGGGCCGGTACCGTTCTATGTAACGGTTGGCCAGACCACGGTTGGTCGTGATGCCATGTTGCTACAGCTGGTGGCCGCAACGCTCTTACCACTCGTGGTGGTTCTGGTGGTGCTGGCTTTTGGGATTCAAAGGCTGGTCGGGTCAGACCTCGCGCCGCTCGTTCGCTTGGAGCGCGATCTTTTGCAACGCGATGCGCGCGACCTGGCGCCGGTTCATGTCGATTCCAAAGTGCGCGACTTTGTGCGGCTGGGAGAGAGCTTCAACTCGCTGCTGGCAACCATCCGCCGCGCCGTGGTCGCGCAACGCGAGTTCGCCGGCAACATCGCACATGAGTTGCGCACTCCGCTGTCGGGCATTCGGGCGCTCGCCGAATTCGGTCTGCGCGATGGCGGTAAGCCAGTCATGAGAGAGCAGCTCGAAGAAATCATCCGCACGCAGGACAAGGCGAGCCGGCTGGTTGACCAATTGCTCGCGCTCGCCTTTGCTGAGGAAGTATCCGGCACCCTCAAGCGTGAGCCCGTGAGGCTGGATGTCGTCGTGCGCGAAGCGTTGCTGCGGTTCATCGCGCGCACCGATACTCAGGGGATTGATCTCGGCGCGCGCGGACTCGACGCGCCGGTTGAGGTGCTTGGTAATGCGGCACTCCTCGAGGGTGTGGTCAACAACCTGCTCGATAACGCCTGTCGCCACGCGTTTAGGTCGTCTCAGGTTGGGCAGCCGCATGTGACGGTGAGCGTTGAAGCAAAAGAGGGGGGCGCCGGCGCGGGGACCCAGGTCACGCTGGCCGTGATTGACAATGGCGTCGGCTTACCCGAGGCGCGGCGCGTCGAGATGATGCAACGCTGGCGCCGAAACTCGCGCGAGCCCATGCTCCGCGAGGGTGCGGGGCTGGGGCTCGCCATCGTTAGCCAATACGCGCGGCTGCTCGGTGCGCGACTGTCGCTTCAAGCCGGTCCGGACGGTACCGGTCTGTCAGTGAGCATTGAGCTCGACCGTGCCTGAGGGCGTGCGCGCAGGCGGGGTAGGTCAGGCAATTCTGCCGGTGCGCGCGAGCGAGACTGCGGCCGCCACGATCACCAGAAAACAGCCCGCGAGTGCGAACACTGCCGTCACTTCGGTGAGCTGACGGCGTTCGAGGGTCAGCCGGGAACTGAGCTCTTTGTAGATTCGACGCAAGTCGAGCGCATCGTTCGCACGAAAGTAGTCGCCCAGCGTAATGTCGGCGATTTTCTTGAGTGCTTCTTCATCGAGCCGCACCCGCATCGACATACCCTGCGCATTGAGCGTAATTCCTTCCGGCGTGCCTACCCCCACGGTGAAGATTCGAACGCCGTGCTGCGCGGCGAGTTCAGCCATCTTGAGCGTGTCGGGCCCGGTGTTGCCCTGGCCGTCGGTGAGCAGGATGATGGCTGCGCTGCGGTTGGAGCCCGGCTCTGCTGGCGGGCTGGCTTTGGGTGGTTCCTGGGTGCCTGAGCGGGCTCCCGGCGTCGTGGCGCCAGGAGCGCCGGTGCCATCGCGTCCGGGCGCGCCCCGCAGTGGCGTGCCGCTTGGGCCTGGGCGAGGCGCTTCTCCCGAGGCTTCGTTGAGGATTTTCTGTACGTCGATGCCTGCGCCCGGCAGCAACTCGGCGAGGCTTACCAGGATGCCGCTCCCGATCGCCGAGCCGCGCTGAAGCTGCAGTGAATCGATTGCCTGATAGAGATCGTCCCGCTCAGTGGTGGGCGGCTGCGTGACCGCGGCCGTACCCGAGATGGTGACGACACCGACCCGAAGCCTCGACGGCATGCCATCAATGAAACTGCGTGCGGCGGCCTGAGCGGCTTCGATACGACTGGGTTTGACGTCGGCGGCCCGCATGCTGCCCGACGTATCGATGGCCAGGATGACTGTCTCGACTGCCGTGGGCATGAGCAGCATGGCCCGCGGACGAGCGACAGCAATGAGCAGCAAGGCGAGTCCGATGAGTGCGACCAAGCCCGGACCATAGCGACCAAGGAAACCCCACACGCCCGAGTGCGTGAGCGCTTGCGGGACCATGCCAGGGTAGCGGGAATGGGCGCGTGAACGCGTAAAACGGAGGAGCAGCATGGCGAGGGCTGCCAACGGCACGATCGCGAGCAGCCAGAGCAGTATCGGCCAGAGAAAGCTGAGCGTGCGCAGATCGATCATGGTGCGCGTTACCGTGAGGCCGAACGCGCTGCGGCGGCTGCACCGAACGCGCCGGCTGAAAGCTGTGAGCGGCGCTTTCGCAGCTGCAGAAAGCGGAGCAGTGATTCATCCAACGGCTCATCGGTGGCGAGTTCCAGGCAGTCCACGCCGCTGCGGGCCAGTGCCTCGCGGAGCTGTGCCTCACGTTCGCTCGCAACCTTGGCGAAGCGCTCGCGAAAACGGCGGTCGCCACTGTCCACCCACAGCAACTCGCCGGTTTCGGCGTCGCGCAGCGCGATCATCCCGAGGTCGGGCAACTCGACTTCAAGCGGATCGAAAAGCCGCACTGCCACCACATCGTGGCGCCGGGCGAGTTGCGACAGCGCCTGATCCCAGCCGGGCAGGCTGATGAAGTCTGAGACGACAAACACCACCGACCGCCGCTTGATCACCGCCAGCGCGTCGGATAGCACTGCACCGAGTTCGGTGGCATCGTGCGGCGTGCCACCGGTTTGTGCGGCTTCAATGCTGCGCATGAGGTGGAGCACATGCCGACGCCCCGACCGAGCCTGTACGAAAGCGTTGTCTTGATGACTGCCCGCATGGATCAGCGCGCCGATCCGGTTGCCGCGCCGGGTAAGTAATCTAGCCACCACAGCGCTGAATTCGAGCGCCAGCGTGCGTTTGGAAACCTGCCCGGATCCGAAGTCAACCGAGCCAGAGAGATCAAGCAGCAGCCACGCCGCCACCTCGCGGTCTTCCTGATGCTCGCGGACATGCGGAACCTGAAGCCGCGCCGTGACGTTCCAGTCGATATGGCGCACATCGTCGTGCGGCATGTATTCGCGCAGATCGGCCAGATCGAAGCCGGTGCCTCTGAAGAGCGTGCGGTAATCGCCCTGGAGAATGCCGTCTAGTCGGCGCACAACCGTCCACTCGAGCTTTTTCAGCAGCCGCTCGGGATCGGTTCTTACGGTTTGCAGAGCCGGGCCGCCCGAAGCGATCGCTGCGCCGGGCGCGGTCGCTTCAGGGCCCCGGTCTGTAACTCGCTTGCGAAACCAGCCAAACATGGGAGGGTGCGTTCCTCAGCCGGCCCAATCAGGCCGACTCTCCCAGCCTGACATGGGTAGATAGCGGCGTGTCGGGCGCAGGAATGGCGCGCAGCAGCTTACCGATCAGTTGATCGGGGGAGAGATTTTCGGAGAGCGCCTCATAGCTCAGCACCAGACGGTGGCGAAGCACATCGGCCACCAGGTCGATCACATCGGCAGGCAGGACGTAGCTGCGTCCCCTCAGGAGGGCGAGGGCGCGGGCGCCTTCTATCATGCTGATCGTGGCGCGCGGGCTGGCCCCGAAGCCGATGTAGCGCGCGAGTTCCGGCAGACCGCAGGCGGCAGGGTTCCGGGTGGCGGCAACGATTTTCACCGCGAACTGCACCAACGCCGGATCGACGTAGACGCGCCGGCATTCGGCCTGTAGCGCGGCCAATTCCTCGGTGGTGGCCACGGGCGAAACATCGATCGCCGGACCGGTGACGCGCTCGACGATGACGAACTCTTCCTCCTCAGTGGGATAGCCCACCAGCACCTTCATCATGAAGCGGTCGACCTGAGCCTCGGGCAGCGGGTAGGTGCCTTCGGTTTCGATCGGATTCTGCGTGGCCATCACGAGGAAGGGATTGGGCAACCGATGGGTTTCGCCAGCGATGGTGACTTGGCGTTCCTGCATCACCTCGAGAAGCGCGCTTTGCACCTTGGCTGGTGCGCGGTTGATCTCGTCAGCGAGCAGGAGATTGGTGAAGACGGGCCCCAGTGCCGTGGAGAACTCGCTGGTTTTCTGATTGAAGACGCGGGTTCCGACCAGATCCGCCGGCAGCAGATCGGGCGTGAACTGGATACGCTTGAAGGTGCCGCGCAGGGTGCGCGCGAGCGTATTCACGGTGAGCGTCTTAGCGAGCCCCGGCACACCTTCGACCAGCAGATGGCCTCGGGCTAGCATGGCCACCAGCACGCGCTCCAGGAAAGCATCCTGTCCCACGACAACGCGTTTGACCTCGTAGAGCACCTGCTCCATTCGGGCGGCGACTTCATTTCGCAGTGGGGCGGTGCCCGGCCGGTTCCAGGCGGGGTTCGATTCCTGGGCTTGCATGGGACAGACTTCCTGTAGGTTCAGAACGGGGGAATGCCGATCGCGGTGCCGGCACTTTCGATGGTGACAGCAAAGCCGATGCCGACGAATGTTCGCGCTGAGGTGGGGTTGAGAATGGCAGTGACGATGCCCACCACCTCGCCCGACAGCGTGACGAGCGGGCCGCCCGAATTACCAGGGTTGGCGGCTGCGTCGAACTGGATGAGGCCTTTCAACGGCCGCTCGCCCTCTTCGGATTTGAACTCGCGATTAAGGCCTGAGACCACACCGGCGCTGACTGATGGACCAATACCGAACGGAAAGCCAACGGCCACCACCTCGTCGCCTGGCGCCAGGCGGTTGCTCGCGCCTAGCGTGGCGGGCGGCAGGTCATCGGGAATTTCCTTGGGCTTGAGCACCGCGAGATCGTTATCAGGCTGGGCGCCCGCGAGCGTGGCTGTGGTTTCACTGCCGTCAAAAAATGTGACACGAAGTTCTTCGGCGCCAGCCACCACATGCAGATTGGTGAGGAGCGTGCCGTCTTCCATGATGACCACGCCCGTGCCCGTTCCCCGCTCTTTGAGGCCCGCCTCGGGCTCACTGGGATCCACCGCATAGCCTCGAATTCGAACCACCGACTGCCGGACGGCCTCGGCTGCGCGCGCGGCGCGTGATGGCAGGTCGCGGGTTTCGAGTGTATGGAGCACCGCTGCGTCGATATCCTCCTGGGTCAGCATGACCTGGGGTGGGGCGAGCACATCGCGGATCAGAACGATTGCCAGGGCGAGCACGATACCGGCAAGAAATGCCGAGACCTGTCCATAGCGGGCAAGGCGCGACCGGAGTCGCGCTCGTAACCCCTGCACGCGCGGGGCTTCCAGGGCGCTGCTGGCGTTGAGGCGTTCGCCGGGCTGCGTCGGGCCGTTGGGTAAGGCCGCACGACTGGCGTCCCGCGCGGCTGGGTGCCTGGGCGCGCCGCTTTCCGGAGAGCGGTCTTCTCTGGGACGTGACCGGCTGCTGTAGAGCAAACCGCGGCGCATGGCTGGAGGCTGACCTTGGATGGCTGTCGGTGGTAGAGTGGGACATTAGCATTGAATCTAAAAGCCGTGCGATTCATCTGGCCCGATTTCCTCTGGGGTCTGCTGGTGCTGCCTCTCCTGGTGGCGCTTTATGTATGGCTCCTTCGCCGTCGTCGGCGAAACGCTGTGCGCTACGCGAGCCTGACCCTGGTCCGACAGGCGATCAGTCCCGGCCAGCGCTGGCGTCGTCACGTGCCGCCCGCGTTGCTCCTGGTCAGCATCGCGTCCGGCCTCATCGCGGCTGCGCGCCCCGCGGCCAATGTGGTGCTCCCCGCCGATTACATGACGATCGTGCTGGCGATCGATGTGTCGCGCAGCATGCTCGCCAACGACGTCGAGCCCAACCGCATCCACGCGGCCCAGGTTGCAGCGCGCGAATTCATTCGCGAACTTCCCGAGGGCATCCGGGTGGGGATCGTCACCTTCGCCGGGTCGGCCCAGGTGGTGCAGGGGGTCACCGACCGTAAGGAAGACCTGTTGGCGGCCATCGACCGGTTCCAACTGCAGCGGGCCACCGCCACCGGTAGTGGTCTGCTGGTGGCGCTTGCCACGCTCATGCCCGAAGCGGGAATCGACCTTGAGTCGTTGCTCTATGGTCAAGGATTCGGTCGGGACGGCGGCCGCGCTAAGGGGGCGATCGAAAGCCGAGCCGCACCGCCCCCTCCCAAAGCCGCACCCAAGGCGCCGGCGGCGGCGCTCGCCCCGGGTTCTTACACCGGTGGCGCTATCGTGCTGCTGTCTGATGGTCGGCGAACCAACGGTCCCGACCCGGTGGTGGCCGCCCGCAAGGCCGCCGAACTGGGGGTGCGCGTGTACACCGTCGGATTCGGCACCCCGAATGGCTCCATTCCTGGCTATGAGGGCTGGTCGTTTTATGTGCGATTGGATGAAGAAGCGCTGAAAGCGGTTGCGAAGGTCACCGAAGCCGAATATTTCTACGCCGGTTCGGCGGTCGATCTGCGCAAGGTCTATCAGCACCTCACCTCGCGGTTTGCACTCGAACGCCGCGATACCGAAATCGGCGCGCTGTTCGCTGCTGCGTCTGCGTTGCTGGGGCTCCTTGCGTTCGGCTTGTCGGCGATCTGGTTCCGCCGCTCGGTCTGAAGGGATGCCCGGTTTCTGAAAAGCCGCCCTCGCAAGAGCGAGGGGCGCGCCGCCGCCAGTCAGACCGGATCCACAAACTGCGCTGTGCGCTTTTCCAGTTGCGCGCGAACCGCCTCGCGCTGATTTGGGCGTTCCATGATCGCGATCTGAGCATCGGACTCGCGTTGAAGGCGAGTGGCCTGATCCGCGGAATAGGCCGCCGCCACCAATGCCTTCGTCGCGCGAATGGCGTCCGGGTTTCGCGAGGCGATGTCGTGTGCCATGGCAAGTGCCGCGCTCAGCGGGTCTTCGCTCAGTTCGGTGGCAAGCCCCATCGCGACCGCCTCGGCGCCACTGACCGTGCGGCCGGTGTAGGCAAGATCGCGAATCCGGTCAGCGGACATGAGTTCAGGCAACACAATGAAAGCACCCATGTCGGGGACGATGCCCCAGCGGATTTCCAGAAGCCCGAGCTTGGTCTCCGGCGATACGATCCGGATGTCGGCGCCGAGCGCAATCTGCAGACCGCCCCCCAGGGCGGCGCCGTGAACGGCGGCGATGACGGGTACAGGAACGCTTCGCCAGACCAGTGCTGCGTATTGCGGCACATTGCAGTCTCCGTGCGAGCGGGGACCCAGCCGCAGTGAGGCCGCGCTATCGGCCTGGCTGGCCATGGCCTGGAAGCGTCCCATGTCGAGCCCGGCGCAGAATGCCTTGCCCACACCCGACAAAACCACCGCCCGCAGGCCCGGCATGGTGCGCAGCTGATCGCCTGTTGTAATCAGCGCATCGAACATGGCGCTGTCGAGCGCATTGAGCTTGTCGGGCCGATTGAGCCGAACGTCGGCTACTCCCTGGTCGATGGTGACCTGAACCCGCGTGTCGTCGGTTGCTGACATATACGGTCCTTCGGCGTCGCTGGTGGGGCGTTTAGTATAGGCCCGCGCTCAGCCGCCTGCGGTAGGTGCCCACGAGCGGTGGATCGCCGCACAATTCGAAGGCCGCCAGCATGACTTTGCGCGCAGCGTCCTCGCGAAACTTTCGGTCGCGGCCGATGATTTCCAGACACAGATCCATGCAATCCTGCCACCGCCCCTGAAGAAGGAGCGACTGAGCGAGTAGCAGCCGGCTCTCCAGGCTGTCGGAGGCCGCAAGTTCACGCTGCAACGCACCCTCCTCGCGACTCCCTTCAGGCAGCGCAGCGATCGCCTGCGCGGCCTCCAGAAGTTGCCCCACGGCTGCGAGCGCAAGATCGCTTCGGGCTGCTGCGCGAAGTGGCTCGAATGCCGTGGTGGCGTCGGTCGTTCGATTCATTGAAATCAGCAACCGGACGTAGTCGGCACGGACCTTGTCCTGTGCGGGATTAATCGCCAGCGCGGTGCTGTAGGCCGAGGCCGCGTCCTCCAGGCGCCCCGCCGCCACCGCGTCCTGCGCTTCGCGTACCTGATCGTCGCCCGGGCGGGGCAGATGCGGCGCAAGAAAGGCGTGAATCTGGCCCTCGGGCTTGGCGCCGACAAAACTGTCTACCGGTGCGCCATCGCGAAACAACATCACCAGGGGGATGCTGCGTACCCGAAAACGGGCTGAAAGCTGCGGGTTCTCATCGGAGTTGATCTTGACGAGGCGGATCTGGCCCTCCAGCGCCTTTTCCACCCGTTCGAGCGCGGGGCCCAGCATCCGGCAGGGGCCGCACCACGGCGCCCAGAAGTCCACCAGAACGGGTTGCGTAAAGGAGGCGCGAATGACTTCGGTTTCGAAGGACTGTTCGTTGACGTCAATCATGGGAGTGTTGAAGAAGGCGGGTTGGTGGGCTGAGGCACTGCGTCATCCTTGCTGATTTTAGGGCGAGCGGAGCAGCCTTCAAGTGTCCCGGGTATCCTCAGAGGTAACCCATCATGAACGATCTGTCGTTATCTCTTCGTCTGGCGGCGCGCGACTGGCGCGCGGGTGAACTTCGCCTGCTTATCGCAGCGCTGGTGATCGCGGTCGCTGCGATTTCAAGCGTTGGCCTGTTCGTCGATCGGATGCGCACCGCCCTGTCGCTTCAGGCGCGCCAGCTGCTGGGCGCCGATCTGGTGCTCGCATCGGGCCGCGAGCCCGATGCGACCCTGTTGCGCGAGGCGGCCTCGGGTTCGCTCGCGGCGGTTCGCACCGTGTCCTTTCCAAGCATGGCGTTGGCGGGTGAGCGTTCGGTTCTGGTCTCGCTCAAGGCGGTCGAGCAGGGCTATCCGCTGCGTGGCGCCATTCGGGTGACCAGCCAGCCAGGCGCGCCAGATGCGCCGGCTGAGTCAATCCCCGCACGCGGCGAGGCCTGGGTGGATGCGTCGCTTCTCGCGCCGCTTGCGATCACCGTGGGAGACCGCGTTGAACTTGGTGATCGATCATTTCGGGTGACCCGGCTCGTTACCCTCGAACCCGACCGGGGTGCGAGCTTCGTCAACTTCGCCCCGCGGGTGCTGATTGCGCTGGATGATCTCGCGGCCACAGGCCTCGTCCAGCCGGCGAGCCGGGTCAGCTGGCGCCTGCTCGTGGCAGGCCCGGCCGAGGCGGTTGGGCGATTCGAGCAGCGTATCCGTGAATCCGCCAGTCAGAATCTGCGCATCGAAACGGTCGACAACGGGCGCCCCGAACTCGGCGCCACACTGAACCGGGCGGAGCGCTTTCTGTCGCTGGTGGCGCTCCTTACCGTACTGATCGCTGCGGTGGCAATCGCTTTGGGCGCGCGACGATTCGCTGAGCGGCATCTGGACGGCTGCGCGGTCATGAAAGCAGCCGGTCTGGGTCAGCGGCGGCTGGTGCGGCTCCTTCTGCTCGAGTTGCTCTGGGTCGGCGCCGTGGGCGCGCTGGTTGGCGCTGCGCTGGGCGCGGTGTTCCAGCAGTTTCTGGCGGGCGCGGTGGCGCCAGTGCTGGGGGTGAAACTGCCCGCGCCCGGGTGGGTGCCGTTCGCGCAGGCCCTGATTACCGGCCTTGTCCTGCTGCTGGGCTTTGGTGGCTGGCCTGTCCTGAGACTTGCTGGCGTGCCGCCCCTCCGTGTGCTGCGACGCGAGTACGCCCCGGCGCGGGTGAATCTGTGGGGCGCCATCGTGGTGGCAGTGCTGGCGTTTTCGATGCTGCTTGCCTGGCTCGCGGGTGACCGCCAGCTTGCTCTGATCGCTGCGGGTGGGTTCGCGGCGGCCACCCTCGTGTTCATTGCGGTATCGGCGCTTGCGGTCTGGGTGGTCACCCTGGTCCGGCGGGCGGGCCCCGTGGCGCGTCGTCCGCTGCTCCGTCTGTCAATTGCGTCGTGGAGCAGACGGCGCGCGCTTGCCATCGCCCAGACGGCTGCGCTGTCGGCCGGCATCATGGCGTTGCTGCTTCTTACCATCACGCGCACTGACCTCATCGACGCCTGGCGTCGCGCCAGTCCAGCCGATGCGCCCAACCGATTTGTGATCAACATCCAGCCCGATCAGCGCCAAGCGGTCGAACAGGTGCTGGCGGCTGGGCGTATCGTCGCCGACCTGCAGCCCATGGTGCGCGGCAGGCTGGTCGAGGTGAATGGAAAAGACGCCACCCAGCATGTGCCGGCGGGGGAGCGCGCGCAACGTCTCGTCGAGCGCGAATTCAACCTCTCCTACGGCACCCGGCCGCCGGCTCACAACACGGTTGTTGCTGGCCGCTGGTTCGACGCGTCGGCCATGGAGGTGTCGGCCGAGTTGGGCATCCTGAAGACGTTGGGCCTCAAGATGGGCGACACGGTGGTCTTCGATGTGGCCGGAGAGCGGGTCGAGGTACGCATCACCAGCGTACGTAAACTCGCCTGGGATTCCATGAGGGCGAACTTCTTCATGATCCTGTCGCCGGCTGCGCTCGATGATCGGCCCACCACCTTCCTCACCGCGTTCCATCTGCCTGAGGCGTCGCCTGCGTTAGACCAGCAACTGGTCCGTCGGTTCCCCAACCTCACGGTGTTCGACACGGGGCATCTGGTGCGCCAGGTGCAGATGATGCTCGACCAGGTGGTTTCGGCCGTGCAGTTTCTGTTTGTGCTCACGCTCGCGGCTGGACTCACCGTGCTCTGGGGGGCTTTGCTGTCATCGAGAGACGAGCGCATCCGTGAGGCTGCCCTCATGCGATCGCTGGGCGCCTCGTCGCGTTTCCTGTCGCGGGCGCAGCATGCGGAGCTTGCGTTCGGTGGTGCGCTGGCCGGACTGCTGGGCGCGGTCGGCGCCATCGCGGTGGGCTGGACGCTGGCCGAGGTGATTTTCGAGTTTGAGTATCAGCCGCGCTGGCAGATCATTCCTGCGGCCATGGCTGCAACCGCATTGCTAACGGTGCTCGCTGGCTGGCTTGGGCTACGCGGCGTGCTGCGTGCGCCGGTTCGCACGAGCCTCTCGACATGAGTGATACGCCGACGGCGTTTGATGCACTGGGCGGCGAATCCGCTGTGCGGGCGCTGGTTGACCGGTTTTACGATCTGATGGATCTGGAAGCCGACTACGCAGGCATCCGCGCACTGCATCCGCCCGAGCTCGACACTTCGCGAGACAAGTTGTTTTGGTTTTTGTGTGGATGGTTGGGCGGACCGTCCCACTACATCGAGCGATTCGGCCATCCGCGGCTGCGCGCCCGTCATCTGCCGTTTTCCATCGGCATCAGTGAGCGCGACCAATGGCTCACCTGCATGGCGCAGGCGCTGAGGGAACTCGACATTGATCCCGCGCTCAGCGATCGGTTGGCCGAAGCGTTTCACGGCACGGCCGACTGGATGCGTAATCGTGCCGGCTGATCACCTGGCCCGGGTTTGCGGTCGCCTCGCGACTACCCCTCCGCAGGTACCGCGCGCCGATGGTGTGGCTCGGACGCGGACGGGGCGAGGCGTTCGCTTCGATCGCTGCTTAGCCCGCGCTTTTGGCGAGCGAATACACCGTTGTGCTTCGCGCGCCTGAGCGGCAGTAGGCCAGAATCGGCCGGGGTAGGCGGGCGAGTTCCTGCTTCAGCGTGACCGCTGCCCCCTCCGCTGGGTAGGCGGCTCCGACCGGAAGGTAGACATACTGCATCCCCGCTGCCTCGGCTGCCGCCTGCATCTGCGCGCTGGGCGTCTGCCCGAATTCCTCGCCATCGGGGCGATTGTTGATGACGCTGCGAAAGCCCGCGTCGGAAAGCTGCTTCATGTGTTCGGGGGCCAACTGGCCGGCAACCGCGTAGTCGCTGTCGATATAGCGAATCATGATGGTCCTGTCGCGTGAAAGTCAGTCTCGTATTTTACCGGGTGAAGCAAAAGTTTCGCATCGTGAAAAATTGATGCTGCTCCGCAGCGTTGATTTTTCTCGTTGTGAAAAATAGTTTTTCATTATACGGAAATAGAGTTTAAATAATTGTTTTTATTAACAAAATTGAATATGTGGGTTTTTATCTTTCATCCTGCTTCGCAGCATCTGCACGCCTAAGCTGAAGGCTGTCTTGAACCTTCCTCCTAAGGAGCCCCAGCATGTCCTCCCGTGAACTCGAAGCTCAGAAACTACAAAAAGATTGGTCTGAAAGCCCGCGCTGGCGCGGCATCAAGCGCGGCTACAGCGCTGATGATGTGGTCCGCCTGCGGGGTTCCGCCCCGGTTGAGTATTCGCTGGCCCGCCGTGGCGCTGACAAACTCTGGCGTTTGCTGCACGAGGAGCCGTTCGTCAACAGTCTGGGCGCGCTGACGGGCAATCAGGCGATGCAGCAGGTGAAAGCGGGGCTGAAGGCGATTTACCTGTCGGGCTGGCAGGTGGCGGGCGACGCCAACCTGTCGGGCGAAATGTATCCAGACCAGTCGCTCTACCCGGCCAATTCGGTACCCGCGGTCGTCAAGCGCATCAATAACACCCTGACGCGTGCTGACCAGATTCAGTGGATGGAAGGCAAGAACCCGCATGACGCCGGCTACGTCGATTATTTCGCCCCGGTGGTGGCCGATGCCGAGGCGGGCTTTGGTGGCGTACTGAACGCCTTCGAACTGATGAAATCGATGATTGAGGCGGGCGCTTCGGGCGTTCACTTTGAAGATCAGCTTGCTTCGGCCAAGAAGTGCGGCCACATGGGCGGCAAGGTGTTGGTGCCCACCCGCGAGGCGGTGGCAAAGCTGGTGGCGGCGCGACTGGCGGCCGACGTGTTGGGCGTACCCACCCTGCTGCTCGCGCGCACCGATGCCGAGGCCGCCGATCTGGTTACAACTGACGTTGACGAAAACGATCAGCCTTACCTGACTGGTGAGCGGACCGTAGAGGGCTTTTTCCGCACGCGTAAAGGCTTCGATCAGGCGGTGTCGCGCGGCCTTGCCTACGCACCCTATGCGGATCTGATCTGGTGCGAAACCGGAACGCCGGATCTTGAGTTCGCCCGCAACTTTGCTGAGGCCATCCACCGCCAGTTTCCCGGCAAGATGCTGGCCTACAACTGCTCGCCGTCATTTAACTGGAAGAAGAACCTCGACGAGTCAACCATCGCCAAGTTTCAGCGCGAACTCGGCGCCATGGGCTACAAGTTCCAGTTCATCACGCTCGCGGGTTTCCATTCACTCAACTACTCGATGTTCGAGCTTGCGCACGGCTATGCCCGCGACAACATGTCGGCGTTCGTACGGCTGCAGGAAGCAGAATTTGCAGCCGCCGATAAAGGGTTTACCGCAGTGAAGCACCAGCGTGAAGTGGGCACAGGTTATTTCGACGCCGTCACCACCACCGTTGAACGCGAGGCCTCAACCGCGGCGCTGAAGGGTTCGACCGAAGATGAGCAGTTCTTTGACGGACACGGACAGCATCGTAAGGCTGCCTGATCGAGGCGTGTGATCTCGACCCGCCCCCGTTCGCGCAGGCGTCGGGGGCGGTTTTGCGTCAGTCGAGCTTTGCGCCCGAGTCCTTCACCACCTTGGCCCACTTGGCGATTTCGCTGTCGACGAATTTGCCCATGTCCTCGGGTGACTGACCCCCGGCCTCCGCGCCCAGACTTTCCCAGATTCCTTTCAACTCGGCGCCAGACAGTGCCTTGGCAATTTCCTGCTGCAGCCGATTCACAATGTCGCGCGGCGTGCCGGCGGGGGCCCACACTGCGTACCAGGTCCGGGCGTCGTAGCCCTTCACCCCGAGTTCATCAAGCGTGGGGAGGTCGGGTAGCGCGAACGAGCGCTTGGCCGATGAGACAGCAAGCGGAATCAGACGTCCCGATTTGATGTGCTGGATCGAACTGCCCATGCCGTCGAACATAAAGTCGACCTGACCCGCGAGAAGGTCCTGCATGGCAGGGCCCGCGCCGCGGTAAGGGATGTGCGCGGCAAAGCTCCCTGTGAGCGTCTTCCAAAGTTCCACTGTGAGGTGATGCGTGGTGCCGTTACCCGCAGAGCCGTAATTGAGCCTGCCCGGGTTCGCCTTCACATACTCGGCAAAGCTCGCATAGCTGCGCGCCGCCACCCGCTGCGGGTTCACCACGACAACGTTGGGCACGTACGAAAGCACGGTGACGGGCGTCAGGTCTTTCTGCAGGTCATAGCCCAGCCGCGGGTACATGCTCACAGCAATCGTGTGATGCACGGCACCCACTAGCAGCGTGTAGCCGTCCGGGGCGGACTTGGCGGCCACTTCGGCGCCCAGGGTGCCGCCTGCGCCACCGCGGTTATCAATGACGAATGACTGCCCCATATTGGCCGACAGCACCTTGGTGAGCGGGCGCGCGAACGCATCGGTGCCACCCCCCGGCGGGAAGGGCACGATCAAACGTACCGGTTTGCTTGGGTAGCTCTGAGCCTGAATGGAAAATGGCGACGCGAGTGCAAGGGTCGCTGCGACGCTCAACAGCCATCGACGATTTTTCACGGGGGTCTCCTCTGCTTGAATCGGCCGGATGATAGAGCAATCCCCGGGCAGCGCCGCAATTCCGGGGTGGTTGGATAAGCGTTGTCGCTGCGCGACGGGCCGCCCATGGACGGTCGATCATCCGGACTAGGCTTTCAAGCTCAAGCCACGCCAACCCGCGCCGATCCTGGGTGTCCGAGGTGTTACGCGCCTGGCCTAGACCGCTCTGACGAATTGTCCGTACCGGTTGGGATCTCTCTAATGGGGTCGTCATTCCCATCCAAGGAGATCCCATGAATTCACCCGCTCCCGCTCTGTCCGTGTTCCGTGCCCGTCGCCAGGCGGGCCAGGGCATGACCGAATATCTCATTGTGGTCGCGCTCATCGCCGTGGCCGCTATCGGCGTCTACAGCCTCTTTGGCCAGACACTGCGCAGCCAGACCGCTGGGCTCGCCATGGAAATCTCGGGCCAGTCCTCGAGCACGGCAGTTTCCTCGGCGCAGGGCAGTGCAACCAGCGCTCAGTCGTCTTCGTCGCAGCGCAAGGGACTCGGCAACTATGGGCTCGATAACCAATAGCCGCTTTCGGCGCGCGCAGTCCGGGCAGGCGCTAGTCCTCGCTCTGCTGCTGATCGTGGGCGGAGCCTTTCTTCTGCTCGCGGTGTTCAATAGCGGCCGCGTGCTGACCACCCGCCAGAGTCTCAACGACGCGGCCGATGCTGCGGCACTCAGTGCCGCTACCTGGCGCGCCCGCGTCCTCAACTATGCCGCCTACACCAATCGGGCGATGGTCGCCCAGGAAGTGGCGCTTGCGCAGGCGGTCACCATGGCTTCCTGGGCCCGATATTTCGACGCGTTTGTGGCTAACGCCCAATCGGTGGCGGCGGCTTATCCACCGGCGGCACTCGCCGTGGCAGCGATCGCATCCGGTGCCGACCTTGCTCGTGCTGCCACCGAACACGCCGCATCCGCGGAGATGGCGTGGCGTGCGCATGAACAACTCGGCTACAAGGTCTGGCTTGAGCGCAGCCAGATCGCGCTGCTTAAGTCCGCTGAAGTGTTCGGATTGGGGGCCATCGCCAACGAAGTGGTGCGAAGCGGCGACTCCCGGTTTTTCGCCTTTGCGTTGGGTGACGCCGGTGCGTTCGCCGCGTTCACGCAGCCGCAGGTGGACACGGAAGACAAGGCGAGGCTTCGTCAGGTGGTGCTTGAATCGCTCGACCCCTTTACCGCCAACCCACGAAGCGCAGATCACCGGCTGCCGCTGCCGTCGTCGTGCGTGGGGCGAAGCGCAGATCTGGACAAGTGGACACTGTGGCTTCGTCGCAGAGGGGGTACTGCGCTCCATGAATCGCTTGAAACCTGGTCGGCCGTCGACACGCTCTCGCTTCACGACTGGCGGGCAGGCGGGTTCCTCGGGCTCGGCGCATGCCGCGATCGCGAGGCGGTGGCGGTAGGCTGGGGCGGCGCAGGCGTCAACCCGGCGTGGAACGACTCACAGTTGCAGAGCGCGCACACGAACCCAGGCGCCACTGCCTGGGCGCTCTTTGGTGCAAGCGGCGATACCGCCTCGCTCGCAGGCCTCCCACAGGTTCACGATCTGGGCGCTCAGATCCGGCTTGGCAACGCGCCCGCGGTCTCGCAGTTGGCCGTGATGGCGCGGGTCGAGGTCCGCGACATCGGAACCGCCGATAAGCTCGCAGTCACCAGCGGTCGGATGCGGCTTAGTGATGGGGCGCATGGGCGCTACCTCTGGGCGCTCTCGGCCGCCGAGGTCTATTTCAGCCCACCGCCCGAAGCCTCCACACCCGCGCAGCTTCCCAGTCTGTTCAGTCCGTTCTGGCAGGCTCGACTCATTTCACCCACGGAGGCGCACCGTGCGGCGGCGGCAACCTATGCGCGTTGATCTCTATCGCGAGGCGCGCCCGTTTGCAGGCCAGTCCGCGCCGGCTCTCAGGCCACCTCAAACGGGGCGGCAGCATGGTCAGGCCATGGTCGAAACCCTGGTGTTCACGCTTGCTGCGGTTGCGTTGTTGTTCGCGGTGCTGATGATCGGACGTCTGCATGCGCTTCAGGCAAGCGCCGCTGGGGCGGCGAGGGCCCTTGCTTTCGAGTGCCGGCTTGAGAGCGCTGGGTGTGACGATCCAGCGCGGGCGGCCGACCTCGCGGCTGCGATTCGTGTACGTCATCTCGGCTGGCTGGATGGCGAGGCAGTGCACTCCGCGATGTCCGGGGCGTCATCAGGGCAGGGCACAAGTCCGCACCCGCTCTGGACCAACCCCGACGGCAGCCGCATGGTCGAGTCATTGCAATCCGTGTCTCTCTCATCGAACCGTCGCCCGCTTGATGCCGGTGTCAATGTGGCTGCCGCTGCACGACTCCCGCTCGCTGTGCCGGGGCTGCCCGCTCTGCCGATCGGGCCTCAGCGCTTCGGTCTGGACGCAGCCGCAGGCCTCCGTGTATCGCAGGTTGAGGTTCCGGTTCGCCTGTCGCTGTCAGGTTCGTCTGCCGCAACGGGCGGGTCACCGCTTGCCTTGCGTCTGAAGGCGCGCCTCGCCGTGCTGGGAGACGAATGGAACGCCAGTCAGTCGCTTGGTGCACTCGAGAGTTCAGTGGCGTCGCGGGTCGAACGCGGAAGCCGCTTGGACCCCTTCCTTGAATCCGCTCTGGATGCCGGCTACGCGCTGACGCGAGGCATGCTGAACGCGGTGGACGCGCTGGGACTTGAACCAGGCGGGGCCGCGCTATCGGCCCCCCGGTTGGATGTCACGATCATTCCGCAGGATCGGCGGCAATGATGCGCATACCGTTTCGTCGGGCGTTTCAAAGGCTGGCCCACGCGCTGATGCTGGCAGGCGCTGCGCTGATTACAGGGGGGCTTTCCGGCGTCGCCTCCGCAGGCGATCAGGTCTCTGTGTCTCGTCCCGCTCCCGGGCAACATCCCGACCTGCCTGGGCATCTCATCACCCGGCTGATCAACCCTCAACTCGAGATCGATCGCAGGGTCACCAGTATCTGGTCGATAGCGGGTCCCGGCAATGCGGCAGAGACCCTTGCGGACATTCACGCACACTGGGGTCGGGCCGCAGCCGATGCCATCTGGCAAAGCCAGCATGCGGGCTGGCTCATGATCGCGCGTCGTGCAGGTGACCGGTTTGACACGGTTCAGCTGCGTGAACACGGCGATCAGATCACCGGATATCTCACGCGGTGGCGCGACGTGGCCGGGAGCGCGCACTCGGTTCCGGTGGGTCGCTCCTGGCTGCCGCCCTCGGTCGGGGCTGTTACTGAAGTGGTCTCGGGCGATCTGGGCAGTCGCGTCACAACCTGGGTGGGGTCATCAAGCCACCGCCCTGACACGCTGCGAGAGCAGTTTGGCGACATCGCGATAGCACGGGGCTTGCGGCCGGTGGCGCATGGGCCGGGGCGCTCGGCTTTGGCGGGCTCCTCCTCGGCGTCTAACGCGCCTGCTGAGGCAAACATGCGACCTGGCCCCCAGATCGAGCGCTACGTTGGCCGATCGCTCGAGCTGGTCGTCACCCTTGAGGCCACGGCTGGCCGAACCGCCGTTGTTGTCCATCGCATGGAGTTCAACCGATGAGTCAATCCCTTAAACGGCGAATGCGAGTTGCAGGGCCTGCGCGCCGTATCGCCGGTCAGGCTGCGGCTGAAGCAATGCTGATCTTGTCGCTCGTGATCATGGTTCTGGTGCTGATGCCCGACAGCGCCATCGAACGCTTGATCGTTGCAATCGAGGGGCGTTACCAGGCGATCCTCAACCACGCGGGGAAACCATGACAAGCGCCCAGTCGCGTCCGCTGCGGTCCGTGCTCAGGCTCGCACTGCTGGGCGCTGCGGCGTTTGGTTTTGCCGGGCTGTCCGTGGTGCTCGCAGACCGCCATGTGAGCGAAACCATCGCCCGCCAGCAAGCCGCGGCCAAGGTTGCGCCGCCTGCCACCGTTTCGGTGGTCGTCGCCAAGTTCGACCTGATCGCGGGTGAGGCGGTATCGGCCGACAACATGGCGGTTCGTTCGATTCCAGTCGATTTCGCACCGGGGTCTGCGTTGCGGCCTGAGCAGTTTGATGCCAAGGCCGGCATGCGTCTCGCCCGAGCGCTTCGTAGCGGTGAGCCGCTGCTCGCCGAGGTCCTTCAACCGGCAGAACCGGGCGGCTTGTCGGCGCGCGTGAGGCAGGGTATTCGTGCGCTGACCATTGCGGTCGACGACGTCAATGCGGTGTCGGGCATGCTCCGCCCCGGGGATCGTATCGACCTTCTGTTTTCGGCACGCGCCCAGGGTGCGGACGCAGGAACAGCGGTTGAAACCGCGCGCGTACTGGTGCAAAACGTGCCGGTTCTGGCCACCGGGCGGCAGCTGAAGCCGGGAGCCGATGAGGGTGGTGTCCGGCCCTTTACTTCGATCACGGTGGAACTCTCGCCCGAGGACGCTACACGGCTGGTGGTTGCGCAACGTACGGGCCGGATTACCGCGCTCCTCAGAAACCCTGATGACCGGTTTGCAGTCTCCAATGCCCCCGTGGATGCGCATGCGCTGATGGGCGCAGCCCCCAGAGCGCCTACGGTGATGCAGCGGCCGATCGTTTCGGCAGGTCCCGAAATCATCGTTGGCGGAACCGGCGGCTTGTCGGCGGGCCGGCCGCGCCAGCACGAGGAACCCGCACCGGTCGCCCCCAGCGATGCGAGAAACGCGGCTGCACCCGCGCTTATGGCGGGGCGTGCCCAGGCGGCGGGTCCGGCCGCAGCGCCGGTTACAGCGCCGGTTGCAGCCGCTGCTCCTCCGCCGGTCATGCCCCCAGTTCCGGGCCCTCTTCTTACGCAACCGCTACTGATCAG